>DASZEI010000097.1:0-4836 GCA_035940975.1 Jatrophihabitans sp.
GTCCGCCGGCTCCCACTCCGGCTCGCCGAAGAACACTTCGCCGCCATTGTTCTCCAACGTGATCAGCGATCGCAGGATCACCCCGGCGGTGGCCTTGCTCAGGCCTCCGATGCCGGTCAGCGCGTCCTGGCCCTCGTCTGATGTCAGGTACTGGATCAGCGCCCTCAGATCCTTCAGGTCCAGCAGCGGCAACCCCGCCGAGTCGGCGTAGTGGAAGATCAGCGCCAGTGAGGACTCCTGGGTCTCGTTCAGGTCCAGGATCTTGGCCAGCAGCAGCGGGCCGAACGAGGTCATGGTGGCGCGCACCGGCACCCCGCTGCCCAACCCGCCCAGCGCCAGGAACTCCACCGGAAAGCCGGTCGGCTGCCAGTCGTCGCCGGTGTCGCGGGCGCGCTCGGACACCCGGTCCCCGGGCTGGGCCGGCTCAGCGGGGCTGGCCAGCCCCGACAGGTCGCCCTTGATGTCGGCGACCACCACCGGCACGCCGGCTGCCGAGAGCTGCTCGGTCAGCAGCTGCAGCGTCTTGGTCTTGCCGGTTCCGGTGGCACCGGCGATCAGGCCGTGCCGGTTGAGCATGCTCAGCGGAATGCGGACTCCGGCCGACGGGTGGGCCGCACCGGCCAGCACCACCGATCCCAGCTCCAGCGCCGGTGCGTGGAAGTCGTACCCGGCGGCGATGCCGGCTGCGGTTTCGGTAGACGACTCGGCCATGGCAGGCACTCCCCGGCGCTGGAACTTTCGACGATGACGACCCGGCATGGTCGCTCCGGGCAGCCTAGCTCCGGACCCGCGGAGCACCGGCCACGCCCCGTTCGGCGGTCCGGCAACTGCCGGCCGGTCCCGCACAATCGATACCGCCGTTTCGAACTGTCGCGCAACGGGTGCAGGTAGGCTGCTGCTGCTGGTTCGACGGCGCCAGGGGTGTCGCGGACCGTACCCACGCGCTTTAACCGAGACGATGCCCGAAACCCGGGGGGCGAGGCGAATGCCGGACCGTCGATTGTGGCGTCTGATCGTCACCATCACGATCCTGGACGTGTTGATCGTCCTGACCGGTCCGCTTGTCCTGCTGATCGATCGCGGCCGCGGCACCTACGACCCGAGCCGGATCGTGCTGGTGACCTCGGTGGTCGCGCTGGTGGTGCTGCCGTTGCAGTGCGTCGCGCTCTGGAAGGTGCTGGCCCAGCAGTTCGGCGAGCAGCGCCGGCTACGCCGGCTGTTCCGGCGGATCGACGAGGTGATCCGGACCGGTGACCTGACCATCGCCTTCCAGCCGGTGGTCAACGCCCGGGACATGCGGGTGGTCGGCGTCGAGGCGCTGGCCCGCTTCGGTGGCGATCCCCTCATCACGCCGCTGCAGTGGTTCACCGATGCCGAGCTGGTGGACCGGGCGCTGCAGCTGGACCTGCTGGCGGTGCGCAGCACGCTCAGCGCCGCGGTCGACCTGCCGCCGGACGTCTACGTCGCGGTCAACGTCTCGCCGGCCACCTTCGCGAGCACCACCCTGCTCGGCGAGCTCCGCTCGACCGCAATCCGGCCGGACCGGCTGGTGCTGGAGGTCACCGAGCATTCCTCGATCGAGGACTACGCGCCGCTGATCGAGGCCCGGATGCGGCTGCGGGCGCACGGCATCAGGTTGGCGGTGGACGACGCCGGTGCCGGCTACGCCTCGTTCCGGCACATCGTCGCGCTGGCTCCCGACATCATCAAGATCGACCGGGCGATCGTCTCGGGGGTGGACAAGGACACCGCGCGCAGCGCGCTGGTCACTGCGATGGTGACCTTCGCGCGCAGCTCCGGAGCCACCGTCGTCGCCGAGGGCGTCGAGACGGCCAGCGAGCTGGACTGCCTGGCCAGCCTCGGGGTGGACACCCTGCAGGGTCACCTCACCGGCATGCCGACCAGCGCGCCGGGCGACTGGTCGAACTGGGAGACCCAGCACCCGCGGCCACCCGCCGCTGAGTCAGCAGCCTGCTGAGGCAGGTCCGTTCGCCGATCAGGCTCGTTAGCCGATCAGTCCGTTCGCTGAGGCAGGCTCGTTAGCGGGGTCAGGCTCGTTAGCCGGGTCAGGCCTTGGGGAACTTGAACTTGGAGATGTCGGGCAGCTCGGTGCCTGGCGGCAGCCCCGGTATCCCGGCCGCCCCGCCCGGTCCCAATCCGCTGGTGCCGAAGCCGCCCGGCAACCCCGTCATGCCGGGCAGGCCGGCCGGCATCCTGGGCTGGCTCGGGCCGCGTCCGGCCTGCTTGTTCTTGCCCTTCTTGGTCTTGCGGTTCTTGCTGTTGTTGGCACGCCGGGTGCCGGGCAGGCCCATCCCTCCGGTCATCCGGGCCATCATCTTGCGGGCCTCGAAGAACCGGTCCACCAGGCTGTTGACCTCGCTGACGGTGACGCCCGAGCCGTTGGCGATCCGCAGCCGCCGGGAACCGTTGATCAGCTTCGGATCGTCGCGCTCGGCCGGGGTCATCGACCGGATGATCGCCGCGGTCCGGTCCAGGTCCTTGTCATCGACCTGAGCCAGCGCCTCCTTCATCTGGCCGGCGCCGGGCAGCATGCCGAGCAGGTTGCCGATCGGGCCCATCCGCCTGATCGCCTGCAGCTGCTCGAGGAAGTCCTCCAGGGTGAACTGGTTGCCGCTGGTGATCTTGGAAGCCATCCGCTCGGCTTCGTCGGCGTCGAAGGTCTTCTGGGCCTGCTCGATCAGGGTGAGCATGTCGCCCATGCCCAGGATCCGGGAGGCCATCCGGTCGGGGTGGAAGACGTCGAAATCCTCGAGCTTCTCGCCGTTGGACGCGAACAGGATCGGCTGGCCGGTCACGTAGCGCACCGACAACGCCGCACCACCGCGGGCATCGCCGTCGAGCTTGGTGAGCACCACGCCGGTGAAGCCGACCCCGTCGCGGAAAGCCTCCGCGGTGTTGACCGCGTCCTGGCCGACCATCGCGTCGAGCACGAACAGGATCTCCTGCGGCTGCACCGCGTCGCGGATCGCGGCGGCCTGCTGCATCAGCTCGGTGTCGATGCCCAGCCGGCCGGCGGTGTCGACGATCACCATGTCGTGCTGGGCGCGCCGGGCGAAGTCGAGGGAGTCCCGGGCCACCGAAATCGGATCGCCCACCCCGTTGCCGGGTTGCGGGGCGTAGACCGCCACGCCGGCCCGCTCGCCGACGATCTGCAACTGGTTGACCGCGTTCGGGCGCTGCAGGTCAGCGGCCACCAGCACCGGAGCGTGGCCCTGCTCCTTGAGGTGGCGGGCCAGCTTGCCGGCCAGGGTGGTCTTGCCGGAGCCCTGCAGGCCGGCCAGCATGATCACCGTCGGCGGGTTCTTGGCGTAGCGCAGCCGCCGGGTCTCACCGCCCAGGATCGTGATCAGTTCCTCGTTGACGATCTGGATGACCTGCTGGGCCGGGTTGAGCGCCCTGCTGACCTCCTCACCGGCCGCCCGCTCCTTCAACGCCGCGATGAACTGGCGGACCACCGGCAGCGCGACGTCGGCCTCCAGCAGCGCGATCCGGATCTCGCGGGCCACCGAGTCGATGTCGGCCTGGGACAGCCGGCCCTTACCGCGTAGGCCGGTGAAGACTTTGTTCAGTCGATCAGACAGTGTGTCGAACACCGAGAGAACCCCTTGAGCTGCTTGAGCGGTGGTTGCCGGGTCGCGCCCGGTGGAACCTTCGCCCTCAGGTTACGGGACCCGCCTCGATAGCAGACTCCGCGGATCCTGACCCGCGCAACGACACGACCGAAGCCGGCCGCGCGGCCCGGCATCCTGCCTCAGCTCCGGCCGAGCTGTCGCGGGTTTCAGTTCGAATCGCAGGTGATCACCTGGAACGAGTAATCATTGGTGGTGATACCCCAGGTGAAGTCGGCTCCGCACCAGCCTTCACCCCGCTGACCGACGAGGTTCCGGCCGAACTCATCGGTCTGGTAGTAGTTGGTCACCCTCGACTGGTTCGGGCCGATGACAGGAGTCGCGCTGGAGGACGCGGCGGGCACGAGCAGCAGCACGCTGGCCGCCAACGTCGCTCCTACTACCGCCTTGCTCAGGGTGGCTTTCATGGTCACGACTGTCTCCAATGGTGCAAGATGGAAAAGAACCCCAAGCGTGACAGATCGGTCAGGCAATGCCAACCCTGCCGTCAATGACGGGCTAGAGCAGCCCCCGGCCACCGTCGACGTAGATCACCTGGCCGGTCACGTAGCCGGACTCCTCGCCCGCGAAGAAGGCGGCGGTGTTGGCGATGTCGGTGGGGACGCCACCCCGGCGGACCGGCACCGCGGCCGCCACCGCCGCGCGCATCTTGTCGATGTCAGTGCCCAGCCGCTCGGCGGTGGCCTTGGTCATGGCGGTCTCGATGAAGCCCGGCGCGATCGCGTTCACCGTCACCCCGAACTGGCCGAGCTCGATGGCCAGCGTCTTGGTGAAGCCCTGCAGTCCGGCCTTGGCGGTGGCGTAGTTGGCCTGGCCCCGGTTGCCCAGTGCCGACGTCGAGGACATGTTGATGATCCGGCCGTACTTGGCGGTGACCATATGCGCTTGGGCCGCCCTGCTGCACAGGAAGGCGCCCTTGAGGTGCACGTTCATCACCGTGTCCCAGTCCTCCTCCGACATCTTGAACAGCATGTTGTCGCGCAGCACGCCGGCATTGTTGACCAGGATGTGCAGGGCGCCGAATTCGGCCACCACCCGATCGACCGCGGCCTGCACCTGGTCGGCCTTGCTGACGTCGGCGCCGATCCCGATCGCGCCGGCCCCGATCCGGCCGGCGGTCGCCTGAACCGCCTCGGCGTTCAGGTCCAGCACCGCGACCTTGGCGCCGTCGGCGGCCAGCCGGGTC
>DASZEI010000098.1:0-4932 GCA_035940975.1 Jatrophihabitans sp.
TCCAGTCGCTGTGCGAGCACCACCTGCTGCCCTTCCACGGGGTGGCGCACGTCGGCTACCTGCCCGACAAGCGGATCGTGGGACTGTCCAAGCTGGCCCGGGTCCTCGAGCGGTTCGCCCGCGGCCTGCAGGTCCAGGAGCGGCTCACCCAACAGGTCGCCGACTGCCTGGAGCACCACCTGCATCCGATGGGTGTCGGGGTGGTCATCGAGGCCGAGCACCAGTGCATGTCGCTGCGCGGGGTCCGCGCCCACGGCTCGCGCACCCTGACCTCGGCGCTGCACGGCCACCTGCGTACCGATCCGGCGGCCCGCCAGGAATTCTTCGCCCTGACCCGCGGCCGCTGATCCAGCGCAAATGTCGAAGAAACCCATAGCAGTAGCAACCCATAGCAGTAGCACAGAGAGGCACGCTCGATGAGCTCGTCGGAAACCTTCGTCATCGTCGGCGCCAGCCTTGCCGGCGCCAAAGCAGCCGAGGCCCTGCGCGATCAGGGCTTCGACGGTCGCGTCGTGCTGATCGGCGCGGAGCAGCACCTGCCCTACGAGCGCCCGCCGCTGTCGAAGGGGTACCTGGCCGGAACCGCGGAACGCGAGAAGGTCTTTCTCCATCCCGAGAGCTGGTATGCCGAGCACAACGTCGAGCTGTGCCTGAACCAGACCGCCAGCCGGATCGACCGGAACGCCCGGACGGTCGAGCTGGCCGACGGCACCCTGGTCGGCTACGACAAGCTGCTGCTGGCTACCGGCGCCAGCCCCCGGACGTTGTCGGTGCCCGGAGCCGACGCCGAGGGTGTGCACCTGCTGCGCACGCTGGACGATTCGGACGCGCTGCGAATGCTGCTGTCCAGCATCTCGCGGCTGGTGGTGATCGGCGCCGGGTGGATCGGCCTGGAGGTCACGGCAGCCGCCCGCCAGGCCGGTGTCGAGGTCACCGTGGTCGAGAGCGCCGAGCTTCCGTTGCTGCGGGTCCTGGGGCCCGAGGTGGCCCGGGTGTTCGCCGACCTGCACGTCCAGCACGGGGTGGACTTCCGTTTCAACGCCACCCTCAGCGAGATCTGCACGAGCGAGGGCCGCGCTACCGGCGTCTTGCTCGGTGACGGCACGGTGATCGAGGCCGACGCGGTGCTGGTGGCGGTCGGGGTGAGCCCGAACAGCCGGCTCGCCGAGGACGCCGGACTGAGCGTGGACAACGGCATCCTGCTCGATACGGCGCTGGGCACCAGCGATTCCAGGATCTTCGCCGCCGGCGACGTGGCGAATGCGATGCATGCCTTCTACAACACCCACGTCCGGGTCGAGCACTGGGCCAACGCGCTGAACCAGCCCGCGACGGTCGCGGCGTCGATGCTGGGCCGGCCGGCCGAGCACGACCAGCTGCCCTACTTCTTCACCGACCAGTACGACCTGGGAATGGAGTACGCCGGCTACGTCGAACCGGGCGGCTATGACCAGGTGGTGTTTCGCGGCGACGTTGCCGGCCGGGAATTCATCGCCTTCTGGGTCCGGGACGGTCGGGTGATGGCGGGAATGAACGTCAACGTCTGGGACGTCGTCGAGGACATCAAGGCCTTGATCCGGTCCCGGGCCAACGTCCCGGCCGACCGGCTCGCCGACCCCGGCACCCCGCTGGCCGAGCTGGCTGCCCTTCCCGGCTGACCCTCGATCGCCCGTACCGGCCGGCGTCGCGCACGCCGGGCCGCGCCGAGCGGCGCCCCGCTGCCCGCTAGCGCGCCACCAGCAGTGCCTGCGGCGCGCTGACCTTGATCCTGGTCTGGAGCCAGCTCTGCTGCCGGGAGGTTTCACCCATGCACTGCTGGGCGATCTCGATCAGCTCGCTGTCCCGGACGCCTTGGGCGGCCTGGTAGATCACCGTCCACGTACTCTGCACCAGGCTGGCGAGCAGGTAGAGGTCCTGCAGGTCACGCAGCAGGCCCACCGCGCCCGCGCGCACGCTGGCGACACCGTCGGCGTGTAACCGCTCCGGTTCCTCGACGTCCTCGCCGCCGCGCTGCTCGCCGTAGCGGGCGACGACCGGGGCGAGCTGTTGCTCGTGCTGCAAGCTCATCTTCGCCAGCGACTGGCAGATGTGGTAGACGTCAGCCTCGGCCTGGTGGCCGTGCCCGACCGTGACGAAGGACTCGGCCAGGGTGTGCTCGGCGCGGTGCAGCAGGCCGAGGTAGGTGGCCAGGTGGGTGGCAGGGTGTGGCATCACGGCCTCCCGGCGATGGTGCCGGTCGGGGCCGGCGAGTCCGTTCCGCACGCCGGGTCATTGGGATAGACCGGTGTGGTGACGATGCGGGTGGTGGTCGGGCCGCCGCCCGAGGTGGCCGGCAGCGCGCCGTCCTGCGCCGGGGCGGATGCCGCCGTGGTGGGGGCCGGCGCGGGGCCGGTGCCGTCAGCCACCTTGCTGACCCGGCAGGCGGCGGTCTTGAAGACCGGTTGCTTGGACACCGGATCCCAGACCGTCATCGTCAGCTCGTTGGCGTCCCGGGCAGCGGCGCCGTCCGGCCCGGCGGCGTCGAGATCCCAATAGCCGTAGTGGAACGGGGCGAACACCGTTCCCGGACGGACCCGGCCGACCCTGGCCCGCACCTCGATCCGCCCGCGTGCCGACTCGACGGCGACCCGGTCGCCCTCGGCGATGCCGAGCGCGCCGGCGTCCTCCGGCGAGAGCTCCACCCAGGCGTCCGGAGCCGCGTCCTGCAGCGACCGGGCCCGGGCGGTCTTGGTGCGGGTGTGGAAGTGGTAGACGGTCCGGCCGGTGGAGTACAGCAGCGGGTAGCCGGTGCTGACCTGCTCGTGCGGTGGCTGGTAGGGCGCACCCTTGAGGAAGGCCCGCCCGGCCGGGTCGTTCGCCAGGTATTCCTGCCGGGTCACCGACGCGCCGGTGAGCAGGTCCTGGCCGTAGGACTCGCACTGGTCGACACCGGTCGGGAACACCGGCTCGGTGTAGAGCCGGTCGGTTCCGTCCGGGGCCTCGGCGTTGCACGGCCACGCGATCCCGGTCGGGCCGCGCAGCTTGTCATAGCTGAGCCCGGTGTAGTCGACCGGGCGGCCGCGGCTGCACTCCTGCCAGGCCTGGAAAGCCTCTTCCGGGCTGCGCCAGCGGATCAGCGGCGCCCCGTCCTGGTCGGTGAAGCCCATCTTCTCGGCGTAGAGCAGGAAGATGTCCAGGTCGCTCCTGGCCTCACCGGGCGGCTCGACGGCCTTGTCCGACAGGTGCACCGTGCGGCTGACGTTGGTGAAGGTGCCGGTCTTCTCGCCCCACCCGGCGGCCGGCAGCACCACGTCGGCCAGCCGCGCCGTCTCGGTCAGGAACAGATCCTGGATCACCACGAAGCACTGGTCGCCGCCGAGGATCCGCCGGATCCGGGCACTCTCGGGCATCGACACCGCCGGGTTGGTCGCCGAGATCCACAGCAGCCCGATGCTGCCCTGCTCGGCGTAGCGCATCATCTGCATCGCGTGGGTGGGCGGCGCCCAGTGCGGGATGACCAGCGGGTCGACGTTCCACAGCGTGGCCAGCTCCTGGACGTGTTTCTCGTTGTCCCAGTTGCGGAAACCCGGCAGGTCGCCGTCCGCGCCGCACTCCCGGTTGTTCTGCGCGGTGGGCTGGCCGTTCATCTGCAGGATGCCCGCACCCGGCCGGCCCAGCATGCCCCGCAGCAGGTGCAGGTTGTTGACCGCCACCGAGGCCGCGGTGGCCTGATGGGACTGGTAGAAGCCCTGCAGGACGGTGCTGAGCACCCGTTCGGACTCGCCGAAGATCACCGCCGCCCGGCGCAGGTCCGCGGGGTCGATGCCGCAGACCTGCCCGACGTGCTCAGCGGTGTAGGGCTCCACGGTGGCGGCCAGGTCGTCGAAGCCCACGGTGTGCTGCTCCACCCAGGCCTGGTCGTGCCAGCCGTTGGCGATCAGCTCCCGGGTCAGGCCGTTCATCAGCGCCTGGTTGGTACCCGGATGCGGCGCCAGGTGCACGCCGCCGGTGCGAGCGGCCGCCTCGGCGACCCCGGTGCGGCGCGGGTCGACGCAGACGATCTTCGGAGGCTGGCCGCCGGCGATCCGGTCGAGGATCCGCATCCACAGCACCGTCTGGGTCTCGGGCATGTTGTGCCCGAACAGGAAGATCGCGTCGCACCAGTCGATGTCGGTGTAGCTGCCCGGTTGCCCGTCACAGCCGAAGGACTCCTTCATCGACGAGGCGGCGGTCGCGGTGCACAACCGGGTGTTGCCGTCCATGTGCGGGGTGCCGATTCCGGCCTTGCCGATCACCGCGAGCGTGTAGTACTCCTCCGCGAACAGCTGGCCGCTGGTGTAGAAGCCGTGGGACAGCGGCCCCTTCTCGCGCAGCAGCCGCTGGGAGGTCTCCACCACCTTGCCCATGGCGGTGTCCCAGGAGGCTTCGACCAGCCGGTCGCCCTCCCGGATCAGTGGACGGGTGAGCCGGTCGCCGGACGAGGCGAACGGGGTGCTGCCGTAGAGCCCCTTCGGACCGAGCCGGCCGTGGTTGATGACGTCGGTGGCCCGGCCCCGGATGCCGACCATCCGGCCGTCCTTGACCGCGATGTCGCAGCCACAGCCGTTGCTGCACAGCAGGCACGCCGAGATCACCCAGCGATCGACTTGCGCCTCGGTGATCCCGTCAGCGAGATAGGAATCGACCCGGGCCGGCCAGACAGTGGCCCGGTCGTGCGGAGTTCGGTTTCCCCAGATGTCGGCGATGCGGTCCACGGCGACCTCGGCCTCCAGCGTCCTTGACCGGCCGGGTCGCATCCGTTCTGGGCAGCACCGACCGGCTGCCGGTCGAGCTTAACCGCTGGTCAGCGTTATCCGCTGGACAGCGCGATCCGCTGGTCGGCGTTATCCGCTGGACAGCGCGATCCGCTGGACCACGTGCAGTGCCGAGTCGGTCTCGCCGGGGCGGGTCTGG
>DASZEI010000099.1:0-6823 GCA_035940975.1 Jatrophihabitans sp.
GTCGGTCTTGGCGTCCTTGTAGCGGTTGTGATGATTGCCGTGATTGTGCTTCTGCTGGCCACGCGCAACAAGAGTTCGCAGAACCAGGCAGCGGCCCCGTCGAACTCCGCAGCCGCCCAGGCTCTCACCCCGTCGACGCAGACCTCAACGGATTCGTCCTTGCCGGGGGCGCCGTCACCGTCGCCGTCAACCACGGTGCCGACGCCGCCCGAACCGACGTTGCCGCAGACCCAATCGCATATCGATCTCACACGCGTCTCCACCTCTCCGCAACTGGCTCAGGTGGCGAAGCTGCTGGATACATATTTCACCGGTATCAACAACCATGACGCAGAACAGGCGGCGTCGGTGTTCGCCGCCAACGGTGCTGTAAATCCGAATGACCCTCACCAGGTGGAGGCTTTCGGCCGGGGGATCAGTACCTCGACTGACGACCACATCGTGGTGCTGTCGATCACTTCCGCGAATTTCAATGATCAACCTGGGCTCGCGGTGCGTACGCATTTCCGCAGCCAGCAGGCGGCCTCAATGGGCCCGAACAACGAAACCTGCACCAACTGGGCTCTCACGGAAAAGCTCGTCCGCGTCGGCGGTGGTTATGAGCTGCTCGGGTCAGGAGACGTTCTCCACACGTCCTGCTGAACGTCGGGTCCGGTCTCGGAACGAGGCGGAAGTTGACCGACTCGCTGCGTGCGTGCTTCTTCAGCGTCGAAGTAGCGCCAGGCCTACTGCGGCACGGTCTTCGTACCAACGTGTCCGAAGAACCGGGTCAGGCTCCATCCCGAATTACCAGCCACAAAGCAATACACCCCCAGCCAACCGCTGAGGTTTCCCTATGACCGAGACAGGTGTCAGGGATGTCCTAAGACAACATAAATGTGCCCCCGGCAGGATTCGAACCTGCGCTTCTACCTCCGGAGGGTAGCGCTCTATCCCCTGAGCTACGGGGGCCTGATGGCCCTGGTCCAACATCGGTCACCGCGCGGCGAACACTGCCCGTTGACCGTCGAGAATGCTATCAGCCGGAGCGGCCCGACCCAGCCGCCACCCGACCCGGGCCAGCCCCCGCCGGACCCTGGCCCGCCTACCAGCAGGCAAAGCCCGTAACGACCCGCCCGAGGCGCGACGACCCGCCCCGAGGCAGCGGTTCGATCAGGCCGGCGGCGGTAGCGGGCTGGCGCCCCGCTCGCGCAGCAACTGCTCCATCAGCACGATCTCGGCACCCTGTCCGGTCGCCATCTTCTGGGCGGCATTGCGCACGTAGGGCTCGCTGGCGTGCTCGGCGCCGTACTGCGCCATCGGCAGGCCGCCCTGGTGGTGGCGCAGCATCAGCTGCAGGAAGTAGACGTCCATCGCCTTGCCGGTCATCGTCTGCAGCTTGTCGACCTCGGCCTGGGTCGCCATTCCCGGCATCAGGCCACCGGCTGCCGTCATGCCCGCCATCGAGCTCATGTCGTGCCCGCCGGACATCCAGCTCATCGGCGTCCCCGGGTTCTCCGGCGGCAGCCCCCAGCTGTCCAGCCAGCCCTGCATCTGCCCGACCTGGTTGAACTGGCTGGTCTCGATGTCGTAGGCCAGCGTCCGGACCACCCCGTCGGTGCTGTGGTCGCGGACGTAACCGGCCATCGTCACCGCCTGCCGGTGATGCACGGACATGTCCCAGGCGAGGCCGGCGTCCACCGAGCCGGCGCCCGGGGTGGCCGAGCCGCTGCGGTGCCCGGCGATGTAGCCGAGCCCGCCGGCCAGCACCAGGGCAGCCACCGAGAGCACCACGAGCAGCACCGTGCGCAGCGGCGAGCCGGCTGAGGGCTGCTGGTCCTCGGCAAGTTCAGGTGAACTTTCGGTGCTCACAACCATCTCGGATCAGGACTCCACCGTCGCAGGTTCGCTGGCTCAGGGCTCCGCTGCCTCAGGACTCCGCTGCCTCAGGACTCCGCCGGGTGTCCGGGGGTGCTCGGGGTGTTCTTGAAGGCGGCGTTCGTGCAGCTGGCGCCCAGCTCGGGGGTGTTGGTCTTGCTCTGCCGCAGCGCCTGGACGAACCGCTTGACCCGCTTGTCGGTGGCCGAGTCCACGAACAGCTGGTAGCCCCAGGCCTGCAGTGACACGTTCGACTTCAGCCCCGCGTACGGGGTGAGCATGGTGAACTGGTTGCCGGACACCAGCTTGGTCAGCACGTCGAGCTGCTCGCCCGGCAGGCCGGGCTTGTAGGTAATCCAGACCGCGCCGTGCTCCAGGCCGTGCACGGCGTTCTCGTTCGCGATCTGCTCGGGGTACACCGTGCCGTCGCAGTCGGCCCAGACCGGGGCGTGCGGGCCGCCCATCGGCGGGGACTCGGCGTAGCTGATCACGCCCGCCTTGTGCTCACCGCTGCTGAAGGTCTTGTGCGCGATGCCCGGGATCTTGTCCGGGTTGGCGTAGTCGGTCTTCTTCCGGTTCTGGCTCACCGCATAGCCGATGACGCCGATCGCGAGCGCCACGATCAGCACGGTGGCGATGATCAGCCCCCATGGCGTCTGTCGCTGGTTCACGATCTTCTTGGACTGGGCGCGGTTGGGCGCCGTCCGGGCCTGGGCGTTGCCCGAGGTCACACTGCCGGCGGCGGTACTGCCAGCGGTCGCCTTGCCAGGCTGGTTCTTCTTGGGGCCACCAGACGCTGGCTTCGTCGGATTGGTCATCGAGTCGCTTTCGTCGCGTTGTGAACGCAGCGCACGCTGCCGTCCTTTCTCGGGGCCAGTCTAGGTGCCCAAACTGTGTATTGCCTCGGCAGCTGGCGGCTCGGCCGCCCGAAGGGTGGTTCGGCGGCGCCCGAAGGGTGGTTCACGGCGGCTCGGCACCAGCGTCCCGCCCCCGGCAGGCCGGGAAAACGGGTCGGTGCCCGCACTAAGATGTGCCCGGTGACCCCCGACGAGCTCAGCTCCGCCCTCCGGAGCGCCATCGCGCGCGCCGTCGCGTCCGGTGCGTTCAGCGCCGAACCGCCTGCCGAGATCGTCGTGGACCGTCCGAAGAACCGCGCGCACGGCGACTATGCCAGCAACGTGGCGATGCGGCTGGCCAAGGCCGCCGGCCGGCCGCCCCGCGAGATCGCCGAGGCGATCGCCAAGGCGCTGCTGGACGTCGAGGGCATCGCCGCCGTCGACGTGGCGGGCCCCGGCTTTCTCAACATCACCCTGGACAGCGCCAGCCTCGGCGGCCTGGCCCGGACCATCGTCGAGCAGGGTGCCGGCTACGGCCGCTCGACGACGTTGGCGGGGGAGAAGGTCAACCTCGAGTTCGTCTCGGCCAACCCGACCGGTCCGGTGCACATCGGCGGTGTCCGGTGGGCCGCGGTGGGCGACTCGCTGGCGCGGGTGCTGCAGGCCAGCGGCGCCGACGTGAGCAGGGAGTACTACTTCAACGACCACGGCGCCCAGATCGACCGGTTCGCCCGCTCGTTGCTGGCCGCCGGGCTCGGCGAACCGGTGCCCGAGGACGGCTACGCCGGTTCCTACATCGCCGAGATCGCCGACCGGATCGTCGCCGAGCACCCGGAGGCGACCACGTTGCCCCGCGAGCAGGCGCAGGAGCTGTTCCGCAGCCACGGGGTCGAGTTGATGTTCGGCGAGATCAAGCAGAGCCTGCACGAGTTCGGGGTGCACTTCGACGTCTACTTCCACGAGAACTCGCTGCACGAGACCGGCGCGGTGCAGCGGGCGCTGGCCCGGCTGCGCGAGCAGGGCCGGATCTATGAGGCCGACGGCGCGATCTGGCTGCGCACCACCGACTTCGGCGACGACAAGGACCGGGTGGTCATCAAACGAGACGGCCAGCCCGCCTACATCGCCGGCGACCTGGCCTACTACCTCGACAAGCGCGAGCGCGGCTTCAACCGGGTGATCATCATGCTGGGTGCCGACCACCACGGTTACGTCGGCCGGCTGATGGCGATGTGCGCCTGCTTCGGCGACACCCCGGGACTGAACCTGCAGATCCTGATCGGGCAAATGGTGAACCTGGTCAAGGACGGCAAGCCGGTCCGGATGGGCAAGCGGACCGGCAACGTGATCACCCTGGAGGACCTGGTGGACGCGGTCGGAGTGGATGCCGCCCGTTACCAGCTGGCCCGCTCGTCGGCTGATTCCACCCTGGACATCGACCTCGACCTGCTGACCAGGGCCACCAACGAGAACCCCGTGCACTACGTGCAGTACGCCCACGCCCGGACCGTGAACGTGATGAAGAACGCCGCCTTGGTCGGCATCGACCTCGACGTGTTCGAGCCGAGCCTGCTGACCCACGGCACCGAGAACGCCCTACTCACCTCGCTCGGCGAATTTCCGCGGGTGGTGGCCCAGGCCGCGGAGCTCCGCGAACCGCACCGGGTGGCTCGCTACCTGGAGGCGCTGGCGGGGGAGTTCCATCGGTGGTACGACTCCTGCCGGGTGCTGCCCAACGGCGACGAGCCGATCACCGATGTCAACCGCACCCGGCTCTGGCTCGATGCCGCGACTCGGACGGTGCTGGCCAACGGCCTGTCCCTGCTCGGGGTGTCGGCCCCCGAGCGCAAGTAGCGGGGACCCGCGTCGTGAAGGTGACAGTTCGATGAGCCATTCAGCCCACCCCGCCGGCCCCAGCCACGGGCACCCGCTGCCCGGTGCCGACCCGGTGCTGGCGCCACCTGACCTGACGGTGCTCAACCGGCGGATCTGGTCGGCCAACGTCGAGCGCCGGGCCGGCGAGCTGGCGGTCGCCGGCCTGCCCGCCAGCCGGCTGGCCGCCGAGCACGGCACCCCGGTGTTCGTCCTGGACACCGACGACCTGCGCCAGCGGGCCCGGGCGTACGCCACCGCCTTCGAGGGCGGCGACGTCTACTACGCCGGAAAGGCGTTTCTGTGCACCGCCGTCGCCGGCCTGCTCGCCGAGGAGGGCCTGGGCATCGACGTGTGCACCGCCGGCGAGCTGGCGATCGCGCTGCGGGCCGGAGTCGAGGCGGACCGGCTGGCGCTGCACGGCAACAACAAGTCGGTCGCCGAGTTGCGGTTGGCCCTCGAGTCCGGGGTCGGCCGGATCGTGCTGGACAGCCACTCCGAGATCGACCGGCTCGCCGACCTCGCCGCCGAGGCCGGCGTGCGTCCCAGGGTGCTGATCAGGGTCACCGTCGGGGTCGAGGCGCACACCCACGCCTTCATCGCCACCGCCCATGAGGACCAGAAGTTCGGCTTCTCGCTGGCCAGCGGCCAGGCCGAGGCGGCGGTGGCCCGGGTGCTCAGCCGTCCCCAGCTGCGGCTCGTCGGCCTGCACTCCCACATCGGCTCGCAGATCTTCGACACCGGCGGCTTCGAGGTCGCCGCGCACCGGGTGGTCGGCCTGCTCGCCAAGATCCGGGACCAGCACGGCATCGAGCTGCCCGAGATCGACCTCGGCGGCGGCCAGGGGATCGCCTACGTCGACGGCGACGATCCGCAGCCGGCCACCGAGGTGGCCGTCCGGCTGCGCGAGATCGTCGAGCGCGAGTGCGGCCTGGCCGGCCTGTCGGTTCCGCGGCTGTCGGTAGAGCCCGGCCGGGCGATCATCGGCCCGTCGATGCTGACCCTGTACGAGGTCGGCACCGTCAAGCCGATCGAGCTCGACGGCGGCCTGGTGCGCAACTACGTCTCGGTGGACGGCGGGATGAGTGACAACGTCCGCACCGCGCTCTATGACGCCGACTACACCGTGGTGCTGGCCAACCGGCTCAGCGCCGCCGCGCCGCAGCTGTCCAGGGTGGTCGGCAAGCACTGCGAGAGCGGCGACATCGTGGTGCGCGACTGCTGGCTACCCGCCGACCTGGCGCCGGGTGACCTGCTGGCGGTCGCCGCGACCGGTGCCTACTGCTATGCGATGGCCAGCAATTACAACCGCATTCCGCGCCCGCCGGTGGTGGCGGTGACCGGCTCGCAGGCCCGGGTGATCGTGCGCCGGGAGACCCTGGAGCAGCTGATGGCCAACGACGTCGGCTGGGACCCGGCTGCCCAGCCCGCCGACCCGGCTGCCCGGCCCGCTGACCCGGCTGCCTGGCCCGCCGACCCGGCTGCCCAGCCCGCCACGGTCGACCAGCCCGCCACGGTCGACCAGCGCCCGGCGGCCACCACCCGGGTGGCCGGATGAGCCGGCCCCGGCCGATCCGGCTGGCGCTGCTCGGCTGCGGCGTGGTCGGCAGCGCGGTGGCCCGGCTGCTCGGCGAGCAGTCGGCCGAACTCGCCGCCCGGGTCGGGGCGCCGCTGGAGCTGGCCGGCATCGCGGTCCGCCGGCCCAACCGGCACCCCGACATCGACCCGGCGCTGCTGACCACCGACGCCGGCGCGCTGGTGGCCCGCGACGACATCGACATCGTCATCGAGGTGATCGGCGGGATCGAGCCGGCCCGCACCCTGCTGCTGAACGCCCTGAAGTCCGGCAAGAGCGTGGTCAGCGCCAACAAGGCGCTGCTGGCCGAGGACGGCGCCAGCCTGCACGCCGCAGCCAGCGCCAACGGCCTGGACCTGTACTACGAGGCCGCGGTGGCCGGGGCGATCCCGCTGCTGCGGCCGCTGCGGGAGTCCCTGGCCGGTGACCGGATCACCCGGGTGATCGGCATCGTCAACGGCACCACCAACTTCATCCTGTCCCGGATGGCGGCCAGCGGTGCCGGCTTTGAAGAGGCGCTGGCCGAGGCGACCACGCTCGGCTATGCCGAAGCTGATCCCAGCGCTGATGTCGACGGTTTCGACGCCGCGGCGAAGGCAGCGATCCTCGCCAGCCTGGCGTTCCACACCCGAGTGGTTGCCGCTGACGTCCACCGCGAGGGCATCGCGGAGGTGTCGGCCGC
>DASZEI010000100.1:0-7824 GCA_035940975.1 Jatrophihabitans sp.
ACACCTCGGTGCAGACGAGCGCTCAGAGAACTCAGGGTTGGTAGTCCTCGAATTCCCACTTGCCGATCCGGCCGATCCTCACCGCGAGTTCGCCCCAGGTGGCAGCCTCTTCTGACTCGACAGCCTGAGTGAGGTACCGCCGGATGCGCGCTAGATCCCAGCGCTCGATGATCAGGTGGTGTCGCCCCACCAGGGGCCCGTGTTCGGCAACCCAGCGGTCGAGCCATCGCGCAGTGCAGACCACAACGTCGAATGACTCCTCACCGGGCTTTCCTTCCGGGCCCGCCATGATCTGCACCAGCACGCCGACATCAGTCGGATCGATCGGCAGGTAGGTGTCCAGATCCGCGTCGGGACTATGGAGCCGCCGAATGACGGCTCTCACGGCGGGTCCGTGATGTCGAGGTGGCCGTTGCCTTGCCAGGGTCCTCGCGGTACAAGCCGACTCTCGAAGTTCGCCTGCCATTGGTTGAGATTCGGCTTGAAGCTCGGAGGGCGGAACTGCCTCAGGCCGTCCTGGCTGACCAAAGTCTTTCCGTCGCTGGCAAGCGTCGGGTGGGCACCGACCCACGCGCGGCCCGCAGCACCAGCCTGCTCCTGGGTGGCCGAACCGAGCCCGAAGTTGCCCTTGCCTTTCGCTGCGTCGCGCAGCACGCCGCTCAGCTCCGGCCAGTCACCATCTGCGACCTTTTCGGCATCTTTCAGGCGGCGGTAGTCCTTGTAGGCCTTGTAACCCTTCCCCGCGACCTTGCCCACGTACGGGATGACCATCAGGCCGCATTCCACCGCGCTGCTGCAGCCGAAGACGTCCCAGGCCGCGCCGGCCATCTCCTTGACCTCGGACCAGAACGGCTTGGGGGTGTAGCTGCCGATCACCGGGTGGTGGTAATCCCTCGGTGACCACGGATTGTCCAGTGGCGAGCGGTAGTCCCGCTTGGCGTCGTAGTACATGCACCCGTTGGTGTCCCGGTTCGACGGGTTGTCACACGGGTTGTGGTAGACGTAGGCCTGGGTCCGGGCGTTGCGGCCCGACCCCTTCTGCACCGTGAGGGTGTCCTTGATGCCGCAGTCGACGCCGACGTAGTTGCCGGTCGAGTAGTCCTGGTAGCACATCCCGGTCGGGTCCGCGCCATCGATCGGGCTGTTGTCGGCGTAGGCGTAGCCGCTCAGCGACCCTGGGTCGCTCGAGTCCAGCAGCGGATCGACGCTGACGAACCGGCCGAGCACCGGGTCGTATTCCCGAGCGCCGAGGTGGGTGAGTCCGGTGGCGTCGAGGTACCCGCCGACGAAGCCGTGCGAATTGGGCCAGGCCGACGCCTGGCCGCGGGGGTTGCCGTACGGGTCCTGGCGCCGGACGGTGGTGGCCTGGCTGCCCGACTGGACGGCCATCAGGGCGGTTCCCTGCTGGTCGTTGACCAGCCAGGCCGGAGCTCCGCCGGTGCTCCGGGTGGCGATGGTCCGCCCGGCCCAGGTGTAGTACCGGGTCGCGCTGAGGGCACCGTTGCTCTTGGTCCGGGTGATCTCCTGGTACGGCAGGTACAGCGTCGTCCCGGTCGGGGTGTCGGCGATCAGCCGGCTGCCGTCGGCGTCGTAGAGGTAGCCGTTGGCGCCGGCCGCACCGCCGGACAGGCCGGTCAGGTGGTCCTCGATATTCCAGCCGAGGGTCTGCTGGCCGCCGGAACCGGGCCGGCTGACGGTGTTGCCGCGGGTGTCGTAGCCGTAGTTGGTGGTGCTCGTGCCGGTCGGTCCGGTGGTCGTGATGGACTGGACGGCATGCGGCCGGGCACTGCCCGGCTGCGGGTAGCTGCTGGTGGCGACGGTGTCGCCGGCCACCGCGTGGATGGTCTGGGTGAACCGGTCCCCGGCGGCGTCGAAGGTCCAGGACTGCCAGTACGGCGCGGGGCCGCCGAGGCCGGCGGTGGACGGGGCAGCAGCGCAGTTGCCACTCGACGGCGTCCAGGCAGCGGTGAGCCGCTGCCCGTAGTCGTAGCTGAAGCACTGGGAGTCGGCGCCGGTGGACAGCGCCGACGTCTCGTTGATCCTGGTGAGGTTGCCGGTGTTGTCGTGGGTGTAGCTGGTGTCGTCGATGATCTGCGGTGCGACCTGCCGGGCGGTGACGGCCTCGGTCAGCAGCCGGGTGGCCGTGTCGTAGCTGAACTGCTGCTGCAGCCAGTTGCCCTGCGCCTGCTGGTACTGCACGAACGCCAGCTCGCCGAAGGCGGTGTAGTCGGTGTTGGTGACGTAGGTGGCCCCGCCGGCGTTGGTCTGCAGCTGCTCGGGCAGGCCGGTGGCGTCCTGGTAGGTGTAGGTAAGCGTCTCTCCGGACAGCCCGCCGGCGGCCGGGATGCCCACGCTGGCCGGCGTTCCGTCCACCTGGTAGCCGTAGTTGTACTGGTACGTCCCGGCCAGGCCGGTCTGCGAGACCGGGATGACGTACTGCACCGCGGTGGGCTTGTCGAGGGTGTTGTAGGCCAGCACCTTCATCAGGTAGCTGTCGGTGCCCACGAAGCGGGTGGCGGTGGCCACCTGCCCCTTGCCGCCGGGCGGGTCGTAGGTCCAGGCGGCCAGCTTCGGACCCGTGGCCGAGCCGGAGTGCTCCTCCTTCTTGCGGCCGAGGTTGTCGTAGAGGTAGGCGAGCGTGTCGGTCTGGTTGGTGGTGCTGCTCAGCAGGTCGCCGGCGTCGGTGAAGCTGCTGGTGGTGTCGCCCTTGTCCGGGTCGTGCTGGGAGATCTGCCGGCCGAGCAGGTCGTAGCCGTAGTTCCAGCTGTTGCCGGCGTTGTCGGTCAGCCGGTCCTGCTGGCCCTTGTTGTCGTAGTGGTAGCTGGTCAGGTCGTACAGGCTCCGGATGTCGCTTCCGACATCGGCCGGGTTGTGGTACTGGCGCAGCTGGGTGGTGCGGCCGCGGGCGTCGGTGATGGTCGAGGTCGCGGTACCACCGGCCGGCGGGGTCACGTTGATCCGGTCGCCACCGTAGCTGGTGGTGGTGCGCCACAGTTCGGTGGCGTTGTCCATCCGGATCTCGGCGGTGGCCCGGCCGGCCCGGTCGTACTGGGTGACGGCCTGGGTGTGTGCCTGCCAGTCGGCGAAGGAGTACAGGGTGCTCGACGGTTGCACGGTCGAGTCGAAGACCGTCATCTGCCGTACCGGCCGGCCCTCGGGGTCGTACTTGGTGTGGTTGAAGACGGTCCCGACATTGCCGTTGGCCGCCGAGGTTTCCTGGGTCTGGCGCAACCGCGCCAGGCCGTCGTAGAGGCGGTAGGAGGTGACGTAGACGTTGTTCGCGTTCAGGGTCCGGCTGGTCACCGCGTTGTCGCCGCCGCTGGCCCGGACCAGGTAGCTGTACGAGGCGTTCGGCAGGGTCGGGTAACTCGCCTTGAGGTGGTTGGGGTTCCACACCTGGCTGGTCCGGCCCAGCGCGTCGCGGGTGGCCTCGGTGCGGTGGCCGTCGAGGTCCACCGTGGCCGTCGGGGTGCCCCAGGACGGCTCGAGGGTGGTCGAGGTGGTGCCGAGCGGCGTGGTGGTGGCGACCTGGGTCGCCGGTCCGCCGCTGGCCGGCGTGTAGGCGATGGTGGTGTGGTTGCCGCGCACGTCGACGGTGTCGGTGGGCCGGCCGTAGGCGTCGTAGCCCGGGTTGGGAACCGAGGACTGGGTGAGCCACGTCGGCCCCGTGCCGGCCCACACCTTGGCGACCTGGGTGGTGGTCACGTCGCCCTTCGTCGGCGCGGTGCCAAAGGTCTGGTAGTCGAAGGAGTAGCGCGTCATCGAGACGACGTCCGCCTCGGAGGCGGGAGCCACCGAGCAGCGCAGTGCGTAGACGTCGACCTCCTTCACCGCGCCGAGCAGGTTGGCGGAGGTGTTGCGGGCGTAGCTGGTGTTGGTGCACTCCTCGTCGCCGCTGGCGGTGACGTCACCCCGGTCGTCGACCGAGGTGGGCATGCCGTAGGAGTCGAACGTGGTGTCCGACCGGCTGACCTGCCAGCTGCCGGCGGAAAGCTTGGTGGCCGACCAGGTGGCCTGGGTGCCGGTGTGCCGGGCGTAGGCGGTGGTCTGGCCCATGTCGCGGGTGGCGGTGGGGCCCGACTGCCACGGCTGGTTCACCGTGGTCGACACCGGCTGGGATTGCACGCCGTTGTAGACGGTGGATTGCCGGACCGTGCCGGCGAAGGCGCTCTGGTCGGTGACCGCGGGGGCATCGGCGGCGCTGGTGGTGTTCCCGTCGCCGTCGATGTCGATCGCCGGCAGCGTCACCGCGCGGGTGCCCCCGGAGCCGTCGAGGTCGCCGTTCATCCCCTGGAAGTACAGGCTTTCGGTCAGCGTCTGCTGGCCCTGGCCGATGTCGCCGACCCGGGTGTTGACCTGCTGGTAGCCGCGGAAGTCCGACCAGGTGCGCAGCTTGTCCCGGGTCATCCCGTCGTCGTCGGCATGCCGCCAGGCCGGCGAGCCCACGTAGCTGTACGTGGTCACCACGTCGGGGCTGCCGTCGTCGGTGCCATTGGCCGGTTCGGGGTTGTGGCCGGTGTAGTCGGACTGCACGACCTCGGTGACCAGGTACTTGTTGAAGTACTCGGTGAGGGTGCTGCCGTCGGGCTGCGGCTCGTTGACCGGATAGCAGCGCAGGGTGTTGTTCTGCGGCGAACTGGGCATCCGGGTGCCCGGAACGCAGTCCGGGTCGGTGTAGCGGATGTCGATCTTGCCGCCGGTGTCGGTCCAGATGGTGGACAGTCGCATCCAGTTCATCGGGTAGTTGTGGTCGTCGGGCTTGGCGACCCGGTTGGCCAGCTGCGTCCAGTCGAAGTTCACGCTGGGGAGTGACACTGCGCCGCCGACGACGTTCGGACCGGTCGCCGCACCCTTGTGGGCGATGGACTCCAGCCACATGCCGTCCCGGGTGCCGTCGCCGGACGGCGGCCAGTTCTGGGTCAGGTCCCATTCGTCGACGTCCTTGTACGCCGAGGTCGAGGCGTTCCAGACCTGGGTGGTCACCGAGGTCAGCCGCTGGGTGGTCCAGAAGGTCGGTGCGTAGAGCCCCGGGCAGGACGTCGAGCTGGTGCAGGACTGGTCCCACGGGGTGTCGGGCCAGTGCGCGATGTCGTGCGTGGTGCAGGAGGACAGGCAGCGGTTGGCGACGCCGAAGTTCACCCGCATCGGCGCCGAGGTGGCGGTGTAGGCGGTGTCGGTGCCCGACCGCTTGTCGGTGCCGTACTCGATGTGGTCGAGGGTGCCGCCGCGGTCGTAGGCGACCGCGTCGCTGTCGGTGACGTTGCGCGCGTAGTGGTTGGTCTCCGGCGCGTCGTACCACAGCGACATGGTGTTGCCGTGGGAGTCGAGGACGTAGTCGAGGTTCCACCGCCACGCCTGGTCGCAGAACGAGGCGGTGAACGACGTCGCGTGGCACGGCTCGCCGGCCTGGTTGCCGGCCACCGGCACCGTCCATACCGAGTCGGTCACCCGGTTCGCCGGCGCGGTGCCGGTGTAGCCGGGCAGGCGGTTCAGCCCGAAGAAGTACTGGGTGCCGTCGTCGGTGGTGATCTTCCAGTACTCGTGGTCGTTGTCGTCGTTGACGGTGGTGGTCAGGCGCTCGACCGTGGAGTTGTCGTCGTTCTTCAGCCGCCAGGTGCCGCTGGTGTCGTCCTTGATCAGCTCGCCGGACTTGCCGTTGAGGGTGAACACCGCGTTGTCGGTGCCCCAGCAATGGTCACCGGTCTTCTGGCTGTTGTTGCCGTTGGACATGTCGTCGGCACACGGCTTGTAACCGCGGCTGACGAATCCCGGCTGGTAGTCGAAGCCTTCGCCCAGCCAGGACGGCTGGTTGTTCGTGGTGGCGCTCCGGCCGTCCACGCTCGAGGACGAGTACGACAGGCTCACCGCCGGCTGCGGGCCGCCCAGCGCGGGCGGGGTACGCATCGGATAGGACCAGGAGAAGTCGCCGGCGTTCCCGCCGGCCGACCAGCTCGAGGAGGCGGCGACGGGCGAGGCGGCGTAGTCGCCGTCGTTCCCCCCCGACCCTGCGGCCAGGGCGAGCATCACGGTATTCGGGCGCGCTGCCGCGCCGCCGGGCGAGGTGGGCGTAACGGCGCCGGTGTTCGTCGGAATGCTGACCGTGGCCGTGACTCGTTGCGCCGTGAGATCGTTGTCCGACCCGGGAAGGGGCTGCGCCGAACACCCCGGCTTCGCGGGCGTGCTGAGCGCGCAGGCGGGCAGCCGCAGCAGCCGCAGCCGGGATGCCCAGTCCGCCCCGGAGGCGCCCGCGAACTGGGCGTAGGAGACCGACACCGAGACCGCCGCTTCGGCCGCTGCGTCCTTCGGGGCCGTACCGGGCAGCGTGGTCGACGCTGCGCCGAGCCGCAGCACGAGGCCGGTACGCCACGCCGCCGGCACCGCCGCCCGGTCCAGCACCTGGACGTGCACGGCGCTCATCGACGCCGGTTGCCGCAGCGACGAAGCACCGTAGGCAACCGGGCTGATCCACACCGGCAGGTTCCCGGCCCGGACCCGCCGCCGGGCTGCCGGCTCAGCCGCCTGGGGTCCGGGGTCAGCCGCGAGGCCGGTCAGGTCGGCGTCCGCGCTTCCGGACGGCCAGCTCACCGGCCGCTCCCGCTTGGCGGTGGCGAGCTGCGACAGGTCGGCGGGCCGCAGCCGGCCGGCAACCTTGGTGCCGTGCACGCTGGGCACGGCCTGTGCGGTCAGGGTTGCCGGCTTCGGCTTCGACTCCGGCTGTATCCCTCGCGCGGGCTGCTGCATCGCGGCGAGCATCGCGCTCGCCGCAACGACCGCGGTGGCCACTCGCCACGGATGGCGGGCCGGGACGAAGCGACGATGCGGACGCGACGTGATCATGACTCACCAACCCGATCGACTCCCCGGAGCCGCCCGAACAGCGGCACCGTCATGAGGTGCTGTACAGGTCGGCGATCGCGTAGTCGGGCAGCGCACCCTGCCGCACGGTCACCTCGTCGATGTCGCCGGCGAAGAATCCGGTACCGGCACCGCTGGCCAGCTGCCGCCCGATGGTCACCGGCCCGGTGCCGTTGAACGGCGCCGCGGGAGCACTCGCCGACCCGGCCAGGGCGCCGTCGACGTAGAGCCGCAGTTGTCCCGCTCCGGCGTCGTAGACGCCGAGCACCAGGTGCCAGTCGATGTCGAGGGCCGTAACCGGGCTGGCCGCCGCGTACGCCGTGTAGGTGGTGGAGTCGGCACTGGCCATCCAGAACCGCCACTTCTGCACGCTGCAGTTGTATTCCAGCGTGAACGGGCTCACCGTCGTCCCGTCCTGGGCCAGGATCACATCGGCCGAGCCCACGCAGGTGGATGCCAGCCGCACCCACGCCGAGACGGTGAACGACTGGTCGGTGCGCAGCACCGGACCCGCGGTCCGGCCGTAGCCGGTCGAGCCGTCGAAGGTCCAGGCGGTGTTGCCGTCGTGGTCGTCGGCGGTCGCGCTCACCCCGCCGTCGGGGGTGCGCGCCCGACTGAAGTGGTCCTGGGTCTGGGTGTCGTAGGCGCAGCCGCAGTCCGGGCTCTGGTCGGCGAAGTCCCACCAGCCGACCTGCGCGCTCACCGCTCGGGGGTCGAGCAGTCCGATCTGGCCGTTGCCGTTGCCGTCGTCATCGGTGCCGAGCAGCTCGTCAGCGGTCACCACCCGGGCCCAGATCCGGACGTCGGAGATCGCGCCGGCGAACGGAACCCCCCGCGCTCCGCCGATCAGGCCGGCCCCGACATCCACCGGGCCGGGCGCGTTCCAGCCGCCGTTCCAGTCGGTGTAGAAGGTCGAGCCGGGCAGGTTCGTGGTGTTCGCCGTGCCGTTGACGTACAGGGTCATGGTGT
>DASZEI010000101.1:0-43456 GCA_035940975.1 Jatrophihabitans sp.
TTGGACGCGCTCGGCGAGCTGGCCGAGGCGGGCATCTCGCTGTGGCTGGGGGTGTTCCCCGGTACCGACGCCCCGATCTCGGCGGCGGATGCTCGCGAGTGGATTCGCCGGCTGTGGAGCAAGCTGGGCTTCGATCCCACCCTGCTCGCCGGTGCGGTCGTGCCGACGCCGGCCTGTGGCCTGGCCGGGGCGTCGATGCCTTATGCCCGCCGGGTGATGTCGCTGCTGAACGAGGTCGGCGCCTCGCTGCGCGACGGCCTGGAATGAGCCGCCGGGCCGGTCCGGCGGGGTCAGCCGGCGTGCCGGGAAACTGTCAGTGCCGGACGGTAGCTTGAAGCCGTGACGACAGCCGAGGAGCACTCACCGGACAGCGCCGAACTCGCCCAGCTCACCGAGGCCCGGCAGCGCCATGCCGAGCTGTCCGAGCAACTTACCGACGCCGCCTACCGGTACTACATCGCCAACGCGCCGACCATGTCCGATGCCGACTACGACTCCCGAATGCGTGAGCTGCAATCCATCGAGGACCGCTTTCCCGAACTGCGCACGCCGGATTCGCCCACCCAGCGGGTGGCCGGTGACTATTCCTCGGATTTCGCCGCGGTCGATCATCTGGAACGGATGCTGTCGCTGGACAACGCCTTCACCGCCGACGAGCTGGCTGCCTGGCTGGTCCGGGTCGAGCGCGAGATCACCGCGCCCAGCTTCCTGTGCGAACTCAAGGTGGACGGCCTGGCCATCAACCTGGTCTACGAGCGCGGCCGGCTGGTGCGCGGCGCTACCCGGGGCGACGGCCGGACCGGTGAGGACGTCACCCGCAACGTCCGGACCATCGCCGCGATCCCGGATCGGCTGACCGGCGCCGAGATTCCCGAGGTCATCGAGGTGCGCGGCGAGGTGTACTTCCCGCTGACCGAGTTCGCGAGCCTGAACGCCCGGCTGGTGGCCGAGGGCAAGGCGCCCTACGCCAATCCCCGCAACACCGCGTCGGGATCGCTGCGCCAGAAGGACCCGCGGATCACCGCGGCGCGCAAGCTGGAGATGGTGGTGCACGGGGTCGGCCACGTCGAGGGCGGCCCGAAGGTCGAGAGCCAGTCCGAGTGGTATTCCTACCTGCGGCAGTGGGGGCTGCCCACCTCGGCGCGGGCCAAGGTGGTGTCCGAGATGGCCGAGGTATCGGAGTTCATCGACTACTACGGCCAGCACCGCCACGACGTCGAGCACGAGATCGACGGCGTGGTGGTCAAGGTCGACTCGCTGTCGATGCAACGCCAGCTGGGCTCGACCAGCCGGGCGCCGCGCTGGGCGATCGCCTTCAAATACCCGCCCGAAGAGGTCAACACCAAGCTGCTCGACATCCAGGTCAACGTCGGGCGGACCGGCCGGGTCACCCCGTTCGGACGGATGGAGCCGGTGACGGTGGCCGGTTCGGTCGTCGAGATGGCCACTCTGCACAACGCCAGCGAGGTGGCCCGCAAGGGCGTGCTGATCGGCGACACGGTGGTGCTGCGCAAAGCCGGCGACGTCATTCCCGAGATCCTCGGCCCGGTGGTGGCGTTGCGCGACGGTTCCGAGCGCCCGTTCGTGATGCCCACCCACTGCCCGGAATGCGGCACCGAGCTGCGCCCGCAGAAAGAGGGGGACGCCGACATCCGGTGCCCCAACCACCGGTCCTGCCCGGCCCAGCTCCGTGAGCGGCTGTTCCACGTCGCCGGGCGGGGTGCCTTCGACATCGAGGTGCTCGGTTACGAGGCGGCGGTCGCCCTGCTCAAGGCCGGCCTGGTCACCGACGAGGGCGACCTGTTCTCGCTGACGGCGGACGACCTGGCCCGTTCGGACTTCTTCCGCCGCAAGGACGGCGAACTGGCCGCCAACGCCAGAAAGCTACTGGACAACCTCGAGGCGGCCAAGAAACGGCCGCTGTGGCGGGTGCTGGTGGCACTGTCGATCCGGCACGTCGGGCCGACCGCGGCCCAGGTGCTGGCCCGCGAGTTCAGTTCCATCCAGAAGATCGCGGACGCCACCCCCGAGGAACTGGCCTCGGTCGACGGGGTCGGCCTGACCATCGCCGAGTCGATCCACGAGTGGTTCTCGATCGACTGGCACAAGGAGATCGTCGAGAAGTGGGGCAAGGCCGGAGTCCAGCTCGAAGAGGAGCGGGTGATCGATACCAGCCCGAAGCCGCTGGCGGGCCTGGCGGTGGTGGTGACCGGCTCCCTGGAGAACTACAGCCGCGACGAGGCCGCCGCCGCGATCACCAGCCGGGGCGGCAAGGCCGCCGGCGGGGTGTCGAAGAAGACCGCGTTCGTGGTGGTCGGTGACACCCCGGGCAGCAAGTACGCCAAGGCCGTCGAGTTGAAGGTGCCGATCCTGGACGAGGACGGTTTCACGGTGCTGCTGGAGCAGGGCCCGGAGGCCGCCACCGCGGTCGCCCGGATCGGGGACTGAGCGGCTCAGGACGGGTGCGGGTCCAGCACCGTCGCCGCGATCGAGGCCAGGTGTGACAGCCGGATGATCTCGCTGGCAAGCCAGCGCAGCGCCGGCCGGCCGACCAGGATCGCCCTGCGGCCCAACGGTGCCACCGCCAGCTCGGTGCCCAAGGTGGCCCAATCCGGCGGCGCCCAGGCCTCCTCGGCGTCCAGGGGCCGCGACGGGCTCGGCGGCCACCAGGGCGTGGCCAGCGTCTCGATCTCGGGCGCCGCTGCGCTACGGGCGATCACCGTGGAGGGGCCGCCCTCGACGTCCGGTGCTTGCAGCACCAGCGCCCAGCCCGAGCGGAACAGCCGGCAGACCCCGTCGGCCAGCACGCTCGGGGCGTCGTCGGTGCTGATCGCCAGCTTCTCCAGCAGCTCCAGTTCGCGGAACGGGTCGATCACCCCGGCGTACGGCCGGATCGACTCGACCCGGACGCCCGGCACGCTGGCGGCGGCGCTCACCAGCGAGTCGGCCAGCTTGTCCGAGGGCAGCTCGACCACCAGGTCATCGGTCGCCTGACCGGCCGAGCGCTCGACGATGTCGACGCTGAGGATGTCTCCTCCGGCGTGGCCCAGCGCGGACGCGACCGCGCCGAGCGCGCCCGGGCGGTCGGGCAGGACCACGCGTATCAGGAAGGACACCCGCTCAGTGTGCCGTGCCGAGGTATCCCCAGTGTTACGCGCGCCGGGCGAACATCGCATAACCACCGTTCGCCGGTAGCCGGACGCGGACAGCGCCGGGCGGTGCACGCCCAGTTGCCGGATCACCACGCCACTCACCACATGTGGTGATGACCGCTCACCATATCGAGCGCCATCGTCCTGGCAGTCCACCACCACCGCAGCCGCGGACCAGCCGACGGCGCGGGGCCTGAGGACAGCGAAGGAGGCGACCAGCATGAGTGACGGCCCCACCAGCCAGGAGCGCGGTGCGGGGCGCTACGAGATCCGCGTCAGGGGACACCTCGCATCCCGTTGGGGCGCTTGGTTCGACGGCATGACGCTCACCCGGCACGACGACGGCACCACCGTCATCCACGGGACGGTCCCCGACCAGGCCGCACTCCACGGCCTGCTCCGCAAGCTCAACGACCTGGGCGTGCCCCTCGTCTCCGTCCTTCTCACGGCGCCGGACCGACCCCACGCAGACCGCCCGCACTGACCGACCCGCACTGACCAACCGAACCCACACCACGCCAAGGAGCAACCCATGACCACCAGCGACACACACACCGCACCCAGCCAGGCACAACCCACCCACGCACAACCCAGCCACGCACAACCCAGCCACGCACAACCCACCCACGCACAGCGACGGACGGACCCAAGGGGCCGGATCACCCTTCGCGGTCCGGTCAACCAGGGCGAGACCTGGCTCGGCCGGCTGGCCCACGTGATCAGGCGTTACCGGTGGGTGGTGATCGGAACATGGATAGTGCTGACCCTGTTCGGCGGCTTCGCGGCCGGGCAGCTGTCCTCGCGCTGGTATCAGAGCACGTCGGTGCCGGGAAAGCCGGCCTACGAAACAGGTCAGCAGACACTCAAGGCCTTCGGCGCCGGGGTGCGCCCGCCGAATGTCGTCGTCTTCCACTCGGCCAGCGGCGACGTCACCACGAGTGCTGAGGTGCGGGCCGCGATGGCGCGGGTGGCGACGGCGTATCCGGGCGCGCTGACCAGTTCGTTCTTCTCGACCGGCAGCCTCGCGTACGTGTCAGGTGACCGGCACACAACGTTCCAAGAGGTCTACCTGCCCGGTCGGGACGGCGTCGACCGGACGAGTGGCGCGGCCGAGATGCGAGCGGCCGCGGCCCTCGGCCTTCCGGCCGGGGTCACGGTAGACGTGACCGGCCGGACCGCGCTTGACGAAGCGACCAAGGAAGGGGGAGGCGGTGGGCCGAGCGTGCTGCTGGAGGCGCTGATCGGTGGCCTCGGCGCGCTCCTGGTACTCCTGTTCGTCTTCGGGACGCTGCCGGCGGTGCTGATGCCGCTCGTCGTGGCCGTCGCGGCGATCCTGAACACCTTCACGCTCGTCTGGGCACTCACCTACGTCACCGATGTCTCGGTCATCGTGCAGTTCCTGATCGCGCTGGTGGGCCTCGGTGTCGCGATCGACTACGCCCTGTTGATGATCTTCCGGTTCCGCGACGAGCTGAGGGAGGGCAACGACGTCGAGTCCGCCCTCGTCCAGACGATGACCCACGCCGGGCGAGCGGTGATCATCTCCGGCACCACGGTCGCGCTCGGCCTGCTCTCGATCCTGGTCGTTCCACTGCCGTTGCTCCGCTCGATGAGCATCGGCGGCATGCTGATCCCCTTCGTCTCGGTGCTCACCGCCACCACGCTGCTGCCGGCACTGCTCGCCGTCGCCGGCCCGCGGATCAACAGCGTCCGGGTGATGCCGCGACGCTTCACCGACCGCGGCCATCCGGAAGACGGCGCTTGGGGACGCTGGGCACGCTTCGTGATCCGGCGCCCGGTCGCGGTCGGGTTGGCGGGTCTGGTCATCGTGACCGCGCTGGCAGGGCTCGGCACCCGGCTCAACCCGAACGAGGCGCAGTTGAAGTACTTCCCCGGCACTGGCACGGCGATCGCCGGACGCGATCAGCTGGCCGCGGCCGGAATCAGCGCCGGCGTGATGAAGCCCCTCAACGTCCTCGTCGAGCACGGCGGGAACGCCGAGCAGGTCGCTGCGAAGCTGCGCGCGGTGCCAGGAGTCGTGGGAGCGACGGCGCCGGCGGAGTGGCGGCGCGGATCGACGTCACTGGTCGAGGCATTCCCCGCGATCGACGGCGCCGGCCCCGGCATCCAAGCCATCATCGACCGCACCAACGCCAGCCTGAAAGGGACGGACGGCTCGCTCACCGGCATCGCCGCGATCGACCGCGACTTCCTGCACGCGCTGTTCGGCAGCTTTCCCTACGCGATCGCCCTGGTCATGATCCTGACCCTGCTCCTGCTCACCCGGGCGTTCCGTTCGGTCGTGCTGGCCCTCAAGGCCGTGGTGCTGAACCTGTTCTCACTCGCCGCGGCCTACGGGATCATCGTGTTCGTCTTTCAACAGGGGCACGGCTCGTCGATGTGGGGGGTGGACGCGAGCCAGTCCATCACGGCCTACATCCCGGTGATGATCTTCGCCTTCCTGTTCGGGCTGTCGATGGACTACGAGGTGTTCATGCTCAGCCGCATGCGGGAGGCCTACGACGAGACCGGCTCCACCAACAAGGCGATCGAGCTCGGGCTAGCCCGAACAGGCAAGCTCGTCACCAGCGCCGCGCTCGTCCTGATGTTCGCCTTCCTGGTGCTCTCCTCCAGCCCCGGGTATGAGATCAAGTCGCTCGCCATCGGCCTGGCAGCCGGGATCATCTTCGACGCGACGGTCATCCGGGCGCTGCTGGTGCCGGCGCTGATGCGCCTGCTCGGCGACGCCAACTGGTGGATGCCCAAGTGGGTGAGCGCCGTCCTGATCGCGCGGCCGAACTCCGCCCGGACAGGTTGACCGCGACCAGGCTGAAGAGCGGACTGGCGCGAGCTCCCACGCTCGCGCCAGTCCGTTCGAGCGCACCGAGGTTGCGATGAGGGCTCGGACGGCGGAGTCCTAGACTCTGCAGTCGTGCCTGACGATCGATCGACCCTGACCCGCGACGAAGTCGCGCACCTGGCCCGGTTGGCCCGGCTGGCGGTGACCGAGGACGAGCTGGACCTGTTCGCCGGTCAGCTGGACGTCATCCTTGGCTCGATAGCGCGGATCGGCGACGTCGCCGCCGCGGACATCGAGCCGACCTCGCATGCGGTGCCGCTGCAGAACGTCGCGCGTCCGGATGCCGTCATCGCGTCGCTGCCGCGAGACGAAGTGCTCGCCGGTGCGCCCTCGGTGGAGGACGACCGGTTCCGGGTTCCGCAGATCCTGGGAGAGGAGGAGTAGTGGCCGAGCTCATCGAACTCAGCGCTGCCGAGATCGCCGCCCGGATCGCGGACGGCGAGGCCAGCGCGGTGGAGGTCGCCCAGGCTCACCTGGACCGGATCTCGGACTCCGACGCCCAGGTCAAGGCCTTCCTGCACGTCGACACCGAAGGCGCGCTGTCGGCCGCCAAGGCAGTCGATGACCGCCGCCGGGCCGGTGAGCCGCTGGGCCCGCTGGCCGGTGTTCCGCTGGCCATGAAGGACGTGGTGGTCACCAAGGGGCTGCCGACCACGTCCGGCTCGAAGATCCTGCAGGGCTGGATCCCGCCCTACGACGCGACGGTGACCCGCCGGGTCCGCGAGGCCGGCATCGTGATGCTCGGCAAGACCAACATGGACGAGTTCGCGATGGGCTCCTCCACCGAGAACTCGGCCTACCAGGTCACCCGCAACCCCTGGGATCTGTCCCGGGTGCCGGGTGGTTCCTCAGGTGGCTCGTCGGCGGCGGTGGCGGCCCTGCAGGCCCCGCTGGCGATCGGCACCGACACTGGTGGCTCGATCCGCCAGCCGGCCGCCGTCACCGGCATCGTCGGTCACAAGCCGACCTACGGGGCGGTCAGCCGGTACGGCCTGATCGCCTTCTCCTCCTCACTCGACCAGGCCGGCCCGTTCGGCCGGACGGTCGAGGACACCGCGCTGCTGCACCAGGTGCTGGCCGGTCACGACCCGCTGGACTCCACCTCCATCCCCGAGGCCGGTCCCGACGTGGTCGCGGCGGCCCGCGAGGGTGCCCGCGGTGACCTGTCCGGCGTCCGGATCGGCATCGTCTCCGAGTTGACCGGCATCGGCGGCGGGTACCAGGAGGGCGTGCTGGCCTCGTTCCGGGACGCGGTGGCCATCCTGCGGTCACTCGGCGCCGAGGTCGTCGAGGTGTCCTGCCCGCACTTCGACTACGCGCTGGCCGCCTACTACCTGATCGCCCCCAGCGAGGCGTCGTCCAACCTGGCCCGCTTCGACTCGGTGCGCTACGGCCTTCGGGTCGGCGATGACGGCACGCACTCCCTCGAAGAGGTCATGTCGCTCACCCGGGAGCGGGGCTTCGGCGCCGAGGTCAAGCGCCGCATCATGATCGGCACGTACGCGCTGTCCTCGGGGTACTACGACGCCTACTACGGCCAGGCGCAGAAGGTGCGCACCCTGATCGCCGCCGACTTCACCAGCGCGTTCGGCCAGGCAGACGTGCTGGTCTCGCCGACCTCGCCGTTCGTGGCCTTCGAGGTGGGCGAGCGGGTCGCCGACCCGATGGCCATGTATGTCAACGACCTGTGCACGCTGCCCGCCTCGCTGGCCGGCACGCCGGCGATCTCGGTGCCGTGCGGGCTGTCCGACGAGGCCGGGCCGGCGCTGCCGGTCGGCCTGCAGATCATGGCGCCCGCGATGGCCGACGACCGCTGCTACCGGGTGGGCGCCGCCTTCGAGGCGGCCTACGTCGCGGGCAACGGCCAGATCCTGGCCGGCGTCCCCCGGCTGGGTTCGGTCGGGGCCGGCGCGGACGGAGCAGCACGATGACGACCCAGACCACTGAGGTCAGCGCCTACGACGATGTGCTGACCCGCTACCAGCCAGTGTTCGGCCTGGAGACCCACGTCGAGCTCGGCACCGCGTCCAAGATGTTCTGCGGCTGCTCCACCGCCTTCGGCGCCGAGCCGAACACCCACACCTGCCCGGTGTGCTTGGGATTACCGGGAGCCCTGCCCGTCGTGAACGCAGCGGCAATCGAGTACACGATCAGGATCGGCCTGGCGCTCAACTGCACCATCGCCTCGTGGTGCCGGTTCGCCCGCAAGAACTACTTCTACCCGGACATGCCGAAGAACTACCAGATCTCGCAGTACGACGAGCCGCTCTGCGGCGAGGGTTACCTGGACGTGGAGGTGAACGGGCGGACGGTGCGGGTCGGTATCGAGCGGGTGCACCTGGAGGAGGACACCGGCAAGAACACCCACGTCGGCGGCGCGACCGGGCGGATCCACGGCGCGGACTACTCGCTGGTCGACTTCAACCGGGCCGGCATCCCGCTGGTGGAGATCGTCACCAAGCCGGTCGAGGGCACCGGCGCGATGGCCCCGGAGGTGGCCCGGGCCTACGTCGCCGAGCTGCGCGACATCCTGCGCACCCTCGGGGTCTCCGACGTCAAGATGGAACAGGGCAGCCTGCGCTGCGATGTCAACACCTCGCTGACGCCGGCCGGCTCGTCGGAATGGGGCACCCGGACCGAGACCAAGAATGTCAACTCGCTGCGCAGCGTCGAGCGGGCGATGCGTTCGGAGATGATCCGGCAGGCGGCCATCCTGGACGCCGGTGGCCGGATCAAGCAGGAGACCAGGCACTTCCAGGAGGCCACCGGCCAGACCCGGTCCGGACGCAGCAAGGAAGAGGCCACCGACTACCGCTACTTCCCCGAGCCCGACCTGGTTCCGCTGGCACCCGACGCGGACTGGGTCGAGCAGTTGCGGGCGGGCCTGCCCGAACTGCCCGCCGCCCGCCGCCGGCGGCTGCGCTCCGAGCTGGCGCTGAGCGCCGACGAGCTGCAGTCACTGGTCAACGCGGGCGCGGTCGATGCCTTCGCCGATACGGTCGCCGCCGGCGCACCGGCCGCCGAGGCGCGCAACTGGTGGCTGGGCTACCTCTCCCAGCTGGCCAACGCGCGCGAGGTCGAGGTGTCGGCGCTGGCGATCACGCCCGCGCAGGTCGCCAAGGTGATCGAACTGGTCGGTGCCGGGACGCTGTCCACGGCGCTGGGCCGGCAGGTGGTGGACGCGGTGCTGGAGACCGGGACCGGCGTCGAGCAGGTGATCGCCGACCGCGGCCTGGCGGTGGTGTCTGACACCAGCGCGCTGACCGAGGCGGCCGACGCCGCGATCGCCGCCAATCCCGACATCGCCGAGAAGGTGCGCGGCGGCAAGCTGCCCGCGGTCGGGGTTCTGGTCGGCTCGGTGATGAAGGCCACCCGCGGCCAGGCCGACGCGGCCACCGTCAAGGCGATCCTGCTCGAGCGGCTCGGCATCTCCGGCACGCCGGGCTGACCCGCGACGGCGCACCCGGGCAGTGGATCGACGGGATTCGTCGTGGACGAGCAGGGCGGGATCCGCACCGTCACGGTGCGGTTCGAGGCAGCGGGGTCGGGCGAGGAATCGCTGACCTGGGCCCAGAACGACGTGTGGCAGGGCATGGTGGCCACCGGCAAGGCGACCACCCTCGGCGGCGTGCACCCGATGCCACCGGGCACCACGGTTTCCGAGATCGCCGACCTGCTGCGGTTCATCATGAGCCGGCACCAGGCGCTGCGTACCCGGTTGCGCCTCACCGACGGCCCGCCCCGGCAGGTGTGCTCGGCCACCGGCGAGGCTGCGCTGGAGATCGTCGAAGCCGGTACGGATGAGCCGGCCGCGGTCGCTGAGAACCTGAAGCTCCGGCTGGAAGAGCAGCCGTTCGACTACGAGCAGGACTGGCCGGTCCGGATGGCGGTGGTCACCGTGCGGGGCGCGATAACCCACCTGGTGACGGTGTACCTGCACCTGGCCGTCGATGGCGGCGGGATCGCGGCGGTGGTGGCGGATGTGGCCGCCCGCGACCCGCGGACCGGCGCCCCGGCCGGCCCGATCACCGCGATCCAGCCGTTGGAGCTGGCTCGCCGGCAGGCGCAACCGGCGGCGCTGCGCCAGTCGGCGGCGTCCCTGCGGCATCTCGAGCACGTGCTGCGAGTGGTGAGTCCGAACATGCTGGGGTTGCCGAAGGCCGACCGGCCGGCCGAGTACCGCAAGATCCGCTACACCTCGCCCGCCACGGCGCTGGCGGTCGAGCGAATTGCCGGCGCCCACAGCATCGCGCCGTCCTCCGCGTTACTGGCGATGTTCGCCCTCGGGTTGGCCCGCCACACCCAGGAGGGCACCGTCTGGACGATGGTGCTGGTCAACAACCGGTTCCGGCCGGGGCTTGCCGATTCGGCCTGCCAGCTGGTGCAGTCCAGCCCCTGTCTGATCGAGGTCGGCGGGGTAAGCCTGGCGACGGTGCTGGAGCGCACCAAGCGCAGCCTGCTGCAGACCTACAAGAGCGCTTACTACGACGGCCGGCAGTTCGACGCGGTGGTGGAACGGGTGAACCGCGAGACCGGCCGGAAGGTTGATTTCTGCTGCTACTACAACGACCGCCTGGACGGGCTCGCGGCGGCCGGCGATGCCGCGCTGACCGGTCCGGAGGAGCCGGCCGGCGATGATCCGCTGACCGGTGCCGAGCGGCTGACCTCGGCCCTGGGCCTGGCGAGCTGGAGCGAGGAGCACGAGCACGCGCTGCCGGCCGTGCCGATGTTCTTCAACGTCGACCATCCACCGGGCGCGCTGGACTTCCAGGTGTCCTTCGACACCCGTTACCTCGAGGTCGAGGACATGATCGCCGTCGTCCGGGGCATCGAGGCGGCCGCCGTGGAGACCGCGCTCACGCCGGACGCGCCGACCCGGGTGCCGCTGCGGGCCGGTCAGCCGGCCTGACGCGGGGCTGCCCGGCCGGCATTGTCGGCGCCGGCTGCTGGAAGGACCCAGCTGCTGGAAGGTCGTTGTCGGAGCCGGCTGGTAGAACACATGCCATGGCTGGCTGGACAGAAGTGGCTCGGGACGCCCCCGATTTCGCGGCCCGGGTGCAGGCCCGCTTCGATGCGGGAACCAACAAGACCTTGGCAACGGTGCGCCGCGACGGCTCGCCCCGGATCAGCGCCAGCGAGCTGAGCTTCGCCGGTGGCGAGGTCAGCCTGGGCATGATGCCGGGCTCGCGCAAGCTCGCCGATGTCCTGCGCGATCCCCGGGTGGCGGTGCACTGCCCGACGCTCGAGCCGCCGGAGGACCACGGCAACTGGCCGGGGGACGCCAAGCTGGCCGGCGTCCTGGTGCGGATCGAGCCGCCGGATGCCACCCACCCGGGCGCGCCGTTCTTCCGGCTCGACATCACCGAGGCGGTGCTGACCTACGTCGGCAGCTCCGAGCCGGACGGTCCGGTGGATGAGTTGGTGATCGAGTCCTGGCATCCCGGGGTCGGTCACCGCCGTCGCAGTCGTAAGTGACCCGCTGCCGGCGACCCGCGCTTGCCGTAGGTAAGCCGGTTGCCGTAGGTGAGCCGGTTGCCGCTCAGATGATCGGGCTGGCGGTGCTGTCCGACGGTGAGATCCGGATGACCCGGTCGTCGTCGGCGATCGGGCTGCCCTGACCGTCCCGGTTGCGGGTGGTCAGCCACAGCGCCCCGTCCGTTCCGGCGACCACCGTGGCCAGCCGGCCGTACTTGTTCTGCAGGCTGCTGCTGAACGTGCCGGGAACGCTCTGGTTCACCTCGCTGACGGCCAGCGACCGGCCGGTCGAGGTCGCCACGAACAGCCGGTTCGCCATCAGCGCGCAGCCGCCGCCTCCGGTGCTCGCCGTTGGCAATGTGCGGGCCGGAGCCACCGATCCCGGCCCGTTTCCGGGCCAGCCGTAGTCCGCGCCGGCCTTGACCACGTTCACCTCGTCCGGCGTGCCCGCGGCGCCGGCCGAGATCGCGATCCGCAGGCCGGTTCGCGGGTCGACGCACAGGCCGTCGACGCTGCGCAGGCCACGCGCGTAGATCGATGACCCGGGCACCGGGTTGCCCGGCAGCGGCTGGCCGATGTCACTGGTACGCAGGATCTTTCCGGCCAGGCTGGTGGCCGAGGCCGCCAGGCTGGGCCGGCCCGCGTCGCCGGTGCCGGTGAGCAGGGCGCCGGTGGCGTCGAAGGCGATCCGGCCGGCATTGCCGGTGCGGCCCTTGGGGATGCCGGCGATGATCGCCGAAGGTTTCGAGCCGAGCGAGAAGTGCACCACCCGGTTGTCGGTAGCGGTGCTCAGGTAGGCATAGACCAGGCCGTCCTGGTCGAAGGTCGGCGAGATGGCCAGATCCAGCAGGCCGCCGTCGCCGCTGCCGTCCACGGCCAGCCGCTGGACCACGGTGGCGGGCCGGCCGGCCACCGGCTGGACCCGCAGGACCCGGCCGGTGGGGCGCTCACCGACCAGCGCGGTGCCGTCGGGCAGCACCACCAGCCCGGTCGGCTGGTTGAGCTTGGTGGCCACCACGGTCGGATCGGTCTCCGGGGCGCTAGTACCGGGTGAGGGCTGGGACGGTCCGGAGGTCGGGCCCGGGACCGACTGGCTGTCCGACTGCGTCGGCGCGGGCAGCCCGGGGGCGGGCAACTGCGGCCTCGGATCGTTGTTGCCCTGGTAGTTCTGCTGCGGCACCCAGGTCGGCGCGCTGCCGGAAGCGCCGCCGTCGCAGCCGGTGGTGACGGCCAGCGCCAGGACAGCGACGGCCGCAACCGCGGCGCGGGTCAGCACCGCGGTTCGGGTCAGCACTGTGGGCAGCACCGGTCCAGTCTGCCTGCTCCGGCCGTGCCGCGGGCAGCGGGCGCTCAAGTCGGTGGCGGCTCAGGCTAGTTTGATGTCGTGAGACGAATTTGATGGGCGTGAGACGGATCTGCCTGCCCTCGACCTCCGTCCGGGACCGCGCGCTGGCGATGGCCCGGCGGCAGGAGGATCCGGAGCCCGAGCTGATCGAGATGCTCACCGAGGCGGTGATCTACGAGCCGGCCGCCACGCCGGAGCAACTGTCCGGCGTCCGGTTCTGGGTGCCGGACTTCCTGGGCGCGGACCCGGCCGCCTACCGGGCGGTCGTCGAGGCGATGCCTGAGCTGCGGGTGATCCAGGCCCAGTCGGCCGGGGTGGACGTCCTGCTGCAGGTGGTGCCGGACGGCGTGGAGCTCTGCGATGCCCGCGGCGTGCACGGTTCCTCCACCGCGGAGTGGGCACTGACCGCGTTGCTGTCGGTCTTCCGGGAGTTCCCACGGTTCGAGCGGGCTCGCCAGCAGCGCCGCTGGGACTACTCGGTCACCGATGAGCTGGCCGGCAAGCGGGTGCTGATCGTCGGCGCGGGAGACGTCGGCCAGCAGCTCGCCCGCCGGATCACCGCCTGCGACGCCAGACCGGTTTTCGTCGCCCGGACGGCTCGCGACGGCGTGCACTCCGTCGAGGAGTTGCCGCAGTTGCTGCCCGACGCCGACGCCGTGGTGCTGATCGTGCCGAAGACCACCGAGACGGTCGGCATGGTGGATGCGAAGTTTCTGGCCGCGATGGCAGACGGCGCCATCCTGGTCAACGCCGCCCGCGGACCGGTGGTGGACACCGGCGCGTTGCTGGCCGAGCTGACCTCAGGCCGGCTGCGGGCCGCGGTGGATGTCGTCGATCCGGAACCGTTGCCCTCGGACCACCCGCTGTGGAGGGCGCCCAACCTGCTGCTCACCCCGCACGTCGCCGGCTCCGTCCTCGGTTTCGGCGACCGGTTCGCGGCGCTGCTGGTAGCGCAGTTGCACCGCTACCTGCACGGCGAGCAGCTGCAGAACACGGTGACCGGCCAGTACTGAGGCTCGCTGTGGCCCGCCGAGGCTCACTGTGGCCGCCGGCACCGGCCCGCTCAGCCGGTGGCTGCCGGATCCGGTATCCGGCCGGCGCCGGCGGCGATCAGGGGCTCGAGCCGGGTGCTGCGCACGCAGGGCAACTTCACCTGGCCGCCGGCCGAGTCCACCGCGTACACCGCTCCGGAGCGGTCCAGCCGCAGGCCGGCCAGCTCGTCCCAGCCGATGGTGCGCGAGCCGAACATCGCCCGGGCGTGCAGGCCCGCATCGTCGATGACGGTGGCGGTGCGGGCCACGTAGAACGCTGCGGCCAGCGGCACCAGGTAGACCAGCGTCAGCAGCTTGGAATGCACTACCGCCGTGCAGCACAGCGCGGTGAAGGCCACAATCAGGTAGGCCAACGCCGGATGCTTGATCACGGTGCGCTGCGGTGCCGTCATGGTTGACCAGCCTAGGTCGTAGGCTCGTCGCTGTGACGACGGAGCAGCCCAGCAGTAAGCCACGCCACCGCAAGCCGCACTCCGGGGCGGTCACCGACGGCATCGAGCGGGCCGCCTCGCGGGGCATGCTGCGGGCGGTGGGGATGGGTGACGATGACTGGCGCAAGCCGCAGATCGGCGTCGCCTCGTCCTGGAACGAGATCACCCCCTGCAACCTGTCGCTGAACCGGCTGGCCAAGCAGGCCAAGATCGGTGTGCGGGGCGCTGACGGGTTTCCGCTGGAGTTCGGCACCATTTCGGTGTCCGACGGCATCTCGATGGGCCACGAGGGGATGCACTACTCGCTGGTCTCGCGCGAGGTGATCGCCGACTCGGTCGAGACGGTCTTCCGGGCCGAGCGGCTGGACGGCGCGGTGCTACTGGCCGGCTGTGACAAGTCGCTGCCGGGCATGCTGATGGCGGCGGCCCGCCTCGACGTGGCAGCGGTGTTCCTGTACGCGGGCTCGACCCTGCCGGGCAGGCTGCATGGCAACGACGTCACGATCATCGACGCCTTCGAGGGTGTCGGGGCGTGCCTGGCGGGCAAGATCACCCGCGACGAGCTGGATGCGATCGAGCGGGCCATCTGCCCCGGTGAGGGCGCCTGCGGCGGGATGTACACCGCGAACACGATGGCGTCGGCGGCCGAAGCCCTGGGCATGTCGCTGACCGGCTCGGCCGCACCGCCGGCACCGGACTCGCGCCGTGACGCCTATGCCGAGCGTTCCGGAGAGGCGGTCGTGCACCTGGTGGACGCCGGCATCACGGCCCGCCGGATCCTGACCCGGCAGGCCTTCGAGAACGCCATTACCGTCGTGATGGCGCTCGGCGGCTCGACCAACGCCGTGCTGCACCTGCTGGCGATCGCCCACGAGGCCGAGGTCGAGCTGAGCCTGGCCGACTTCAACCGGATCGGCGACAAGGTGCCGCACCTGGCGGACATGAAGCCGTTCGGCCGGTTCGTCATGACCGACATCGACCGGATCGGCGGCATCCCGGTGGTCATGCGGGCGCTGCTGGACGCCGGCCTGCTGCACGGCGACGCCCTTACCGTTACGGGCCGAACCCTGGCCGAGAACCTCAAGCAGCTGGCCCCGCCGGCTCCGGACGGCGAGGTGATCCGGTCGATGGCACGGCCCATCCACCGCACCGGCGGCATCACCGTGCTGCACGGCTCGCTCGCCCCCGACGGCGCGGTGGTCAAGACGGCGGGCTTCGACACCGAGGTCTTCGAGGGCACCGCTCGGGTCTTCGACCGCGAGCAGGCCGCGATGGACGCGGTGGCGGCGGGCAGCCTCGTGGCCGGTGACGTGGTGGTGATCCGGTGGGAGGGGCCCAAGGGCGGCCCGGGGATGCGCGAGATGCTGGCGATCACCGGGGCGATCAAGGGCGCCGGCCTGGGCAAGGACGTGCTGCTGCTGACCGACGGGCGGTTCTCCGGTGGCACCACCGGGCTCTGCGTAGGCCACGTCGCGCCCGAGGCCGCGGTCGGCGGCCCGATCGCCCTGGTGGCCGACGGCGACCGGATCGTCGTCGACATCGCCAACCGGAGCATCGAGTTGCACGTCGAGGAGGGCGAGCTGGAGCGGCGCCGGGCGGGCTGGCAGCCGCTGCCGCCGCGGTTCGACACCGGCGTGCTGCGCAAGTACGCCCAGCTCGTCGGCTCCGCCGCCCAGGGTGCCATCTGCTAGCCGGGTACTGCCCCGGCGTGCCGCACCGGCCGCTCAGGACAGCTGCGCGAAGTCCTCGGTGATCCACAGCCGGCCGTGCACCGGGTCGAGCAGCACGTCGATGCCCACCGTGCTGACCGCGCTGGAGAGCAGGTTCTGCCGGCGGCTGTCATCGGGCGCCTGCTCGGCGAACATGTCCCGCTGGGCGGCCACCGCACCGGCCGGGCTGGTCGTCTCGGTGAAGCCCAGATTCTCGGCGGCGTAGCTTCCCAGCACGCCCTGGTTGGCCTGCCGGACACCCAGAGCCGGCTCGTCGCCGATCCTGGCCGCGAGCAGGTTCGCGGCCGCCATCGCCCGGTTGTGACCGGCGGCGCTGCGCTGCAGGTCGGCGCTCCAGTTCAGCGGAGCGAGCCCGGCCTGCCTGCGGGCGTTGTTGAGGGCGGTGAACAGCACCTGCGCCATGGCCGCAGCACTCGATCCGGCTTCCGGCGTGGCTGGACCGCCGGTCCCTGGTGGGTTGACCCGGCCGGAGGAACTCGGTGCACCGGCTGGCGAGGACGGGGACCCGCCCGGCGCGCGGCTGGTGGTTCGGTGGTCAGCGGACGGGTTCGCCGTGAACGGCATCGGGGAGCCGGCCGTGCTGACCGCGGCCGACGGGGTAGCCGAGGTCGGGCCCTTGGTGACGGGAGCGGTCGGCCGGTTGGACTGCGTGCTCGGGTCGACGAACTGCGAGGCGGCGCTGGAACGGTCGTCGGGCAGCAGGATCGCGCCGGCAAAGGTAACCGGTCGGCGGGGGCCGCCTGACATCGCGATGGCGGCAACGCCGACCGCACTGATCGTCGCCGCGGTGAGCGACAACCAGAGCGTCGGGGGTCGAACCGCTGGCATGGACGAATAGTGCCACGTGCAACTATCAAAAGTAAGCAACGAATCGACCCAAACCCTAATTTTGGTACCCAATGCCGGTCAGCGGTCGCGAACCGTTACGCAGTACGTACGGGTTCGCACGTGCATGGAGGCAAGGAACTGCTTGGGATCTATGGTGGTTCTGGTGTCTGGCAGGGAAAACCTCCGTGTTGTTCGAATGAAGTTTCTCGCACTGTTACTCGAGTCCGGACAATCTGACGTCTCACTATCTGAGACTGATATCTCGAATCTTTGAGCGCTCTGGAGGATGCGGTGTATGGTCGTGCCATGCAACGCCTCGTACTTATCGACTAGCGCGTCCCAGCGGCCACCACCCGCAGGAGACGCGCAAACCCTTCGTGCAACCGCACGAGGGGTTTTTTGTTGCCCGCCCGAGAAGTTGGACGTCCTAGTAGTAGCCCGTACCGCGCGATCGCCCAGTTGAGCAAGCAGAACCGCCCGCCGGAAGGAATCGAGCAATGACACCGACGCCCGCCTCGGAGCAGCTCACCGGAGCACAGTCGCTGGTCCGATCCCTGGAAGAGGTGGGCGCCGAAGTGGTTTTCGGCATTCCTGGCGGGGCAATCCTGCCGGCCTATGACCCGCTGTATGACTCCACGAGGGTCCGCCACATCCTGGTCCGCCACGAGCAGGGCGCCGGACACGCGGCAGAGGGTTACGCCCAGGTCACCGGAAAGGTCGGTGTGTGCATGGCGACCTCCGGCCCGGGAGCCACCAACCTGGTCACTCCGATCGCGGATGCCTTTCTCGACTCGGTTCCGATCGTGGCCATTACCGGGCAGGTGCCGTTTCCCGCGATCGGGACGGATGCCTTCCAGGAGGCAGACATCTCCGGCATCACGCTGCCGATCACCAAGCACAACTTCCTGGTGCAGCACGCCGAGCAGATCCCGCAGACCATCGCGGAGGCGTTTCACCTTGCTAATACAGGACGGCCGGGCCCGGTGCTGGTCGACATCCCGAAGGACATCCTGCAGAACCAGACGATCTTCAGCTGGCCGCCGGTCCTGGACCTGCCCGGCTACCGGCCGGTGCTCAAGCCGCACGGCAAGCAGATCCGCGAGGCGGCCAAGCTGATCGCGACCGCCCGGCGCCCGGTGCTCTATGTCGGGGGAGGCGTGCTCAAGGCGCGCGCCACCGCCGAGCTGAAGCGGCTCGCCGAGTTGAGCGGCATCCCGGTGGTCACCACGCTGATGGCGCGCGGGGCGTTTCCGGATTCACACCGCCAGCACCTGGGCATGCCGGGCATGCATGGCACGGTGGCCGCGGTCACGGCACTGCAGAAGGCCGACCTGCTGATCGCGCTCGGCACCAGGTTCGACGACCGGGTGACCGGGCGGCTCGATTCCTTCGCCCCCAACGCGGCGGTCATCCACGCCGACATCGACCCTGCCGAGATCGGCAAGAACCGGATCGCCGACGTGCCGATCGTGGGGGATGCCCGCGAGGTGATCGCTGATCTGATTGCCGCAGTCCAGGTCGAGTACAGCGCCGGCAACCGCTACGACCTGACCGGCTGGTGGCAGGAGGTCGACGGCTGGCGCCGGACCTATCCGCTGGGCTACGAGGAGCCGGCCGACGGAAGCCTGGCGCCGCAGTACGTGATCGAGCGGCTGGGCAAGATCTCCGGTCCGGACACGGTATTCACCGCCGGGGTGGGCCAGCATCAGATGTGGGCGGCGCAGTTCATCTGCTACGACAAGCCCTATACCTGGCTCAACTCGGGTGGGCTGGGAACGATGGGCTACTCGGTGCCCGCGGCGATGGGGGCCAAGGTCGGTGCGCCAGACACCCTGGTGTGGGCGATCGACGGTGACGGCTGCTTCCAGATGACCAACCAGGAACTGGCGACCTGTGCGATCGAGGGCATCCCGATCAAGGTAGCGGTGATCAACAACGGCAACCTGGGCATGGTGCGGCAATGGCAGACGCTGTTCTACGACCAGCGCTACTCCAACACCGAACTCGGGACCCATACGATGCCCCGGGGCAACGACGTCCGAACCCGGATCCCGGACTTCGTGAAGCTCGCCGACGCGCTCGGCTGCGTCGGCCTGCGCTGCGAGGCCGCCGCCGACGTCGATGCCACCATCGAGAAGGCGATGTCGATCGACGACCAGCCGGTGGTGGTCGACTTCACGGTGGGCAAGGACGCCATGGTGTGGCCGATGGTCGCTGCTGGCACGTCCAACGACGAGATCATCGCCGCGCGCGGCATCCGCCCCAACTTCGACTCGGGAGTGTGAAACCCGTCATGAGCGAGCATCGCAGCGAGGTACGCGCGAGGAGCACAGCGAGTCTTGCGATGAGCGCTCGGGCGAAGAGCGGTGGAACATGAGCATCCATACGCTGTCGGTGCTGGTGGAGAACAAGCCCGGTGTGCTCGCTCGGGTGTCGGGGCTGTTCAGCCGTCGTGGATTCAATATCGAATCGCTGGCGGTCGGGCCCACCGAGCATCCGGAGGTCTCCCGGATGACCATTCTGGTGTCGGTCGAGGGCAACGCCCTGGAGCAAGTCACCAAGCAGCTGAACAAGCTGATCAACGTGTTGAAGATCGTCGAGCTCGAATCGAGCCAGGCGGTGCAGCGCGAGTTGCTGCTGGTCAAGGTGCGCGCGGACGAGGGCAACCGCAGCGCGGTGCTCGACATCGTGGAGTTGTTCAACGCCAAGGTCGTCGACGTCAGTCCCGAGGCGCTCACGGTCGAAGTGGTCGGCCCACCTGCGAAACTGGAGGCCGTGTTGAAGATGATGGAGCCGTACGGGATCCGCGAGATGGTCCAGTCCGGCATGGTCGCACTCGGCCGGGGCCCACGGTCGATGACCCAGACGGCGTTGCGCGCCGTGGAACGAGCCGGTTGACGGCCGTGCCGGGGAGTATCGACGACACTCAGTACAGCACCTGAAGATGTCAGCACAGCAGCGACCGTCGCAGGGACGGCCCGCCGGAGGATGAGAGGGACGCCATTCCATGGCCGTGGAGATGTACTACGACGACAACGCCGACCTGTCCATCGTGCAGGGTCGCACGGTCGCCGTGCTCGGATTCGGCAGCCAGGGTCACGCCCACGCGCTGAGCCTGCGCGATTCCGGCGTCGACGTCCGGGTAGGACTGCCTGAGGGTTCGGCCAGCCGCGGCAAGGCCGAGGACTTCGGGTTGCGGGTGCTGACTCCGGCCGAGGCGGCTGCCGAGGCCGACCTGATCATGATCCTGGCGCCGGATCACAAGCAGCGCGCGCTCTACGCCGAGTCGGTCGAGCCGTACCTGCAGGACGGCGACGCCCTCTTCTTCGGTCACGGCTTCAACATCCGGTTCGGCTACATCACGCCGCCGCCGAACGTCGATGTGGCGATGGTGGCGCCCAAGGGCCCCGGGCACCTGGTACGGCGGCAGTTCGTGGACGGCAAGGGCGTGCCGGTGCTGGTCGCGGTGGAACAGGACGCCACCGGCAAGGCCTTCGACCTCGCGCTGTCCTACGCCAAGGCGATCGGCGGTACCAGGGCCGGCGCGATCAGGACCACCTTCACCGAAGAGACCGAAACGGATCTGTTCGGCGAGCAGGCGGTGCTGTGCGGCGGCGCCTCGCAACTGGTGCAGTACGGCTTCGAGGTGCTCACCGAAGCCGGCTACGAGCCGGAGATCGCGTACTTCGAGTGCCTGCACGAGCTCAAGCTGATCGTCGACCTGATGTACGAGGGCGGTATCGCCAAGCAACGCTGGTCGATCTCTGACACCGCCGAGTACGGCGACTACGTCTCGGGCCCGCGAGTGATCGACCCGCACGTGAAGGAGAACATGAGGGCGGTCCTGAGCGAGATCCAGGACGGCTCGTTCGCCGCTCGCTTCATCGCCGACCAGGATGCCGGCGCTCCGGAGTTCACGGCGTTGCGGGCCAAGGCCGAACAGCACCCGATCGAGGAGACCGGGCGCAAGCTCCGCGGGCTGATGAGTTGGGTGAACAGCGACGCGGACGCCGACTACCACGAGGGCACCGCTGCCCGATGAGCAGAGTTGTGACTAGCGCTCGCGCGATGAGCGCTCGCGCGAAGAGCGGAGCTGTGATGAGCGAGCATCTCAGCGAGGTACGAGCGAGGAGCGCAGCGAGTCGTGCGATGAGCGCTCGCGCGAAGAGCGGAGCTGACCAGTGAAGCTTGCCGTGGTGCCGGGTGACGGGATCGGCGTCGAGGTGATCGAGCAGGCCCTGCTGGTGCTCGACGCGGTGCTGCCCGGCGTGGAGAAGACCAGCTACGGCCTGGGTGCGCTGCTGTGGCACCGTACGGGTGAGGCCCTGCCGGACTCGGTGCTTGCCGAACTGCGCCAGCACGACGCCATCCTGCTCGGCGCGGTCGGTGATCCGTCGGTGCCGTCCGGAGTGCTCGAGCGCGGTTTGCTGTTGCGGTTGCGGTTCGAACTCGACCACTACGTCAACCTACGGCCGGTCAAGCTGTACCCCGGCGTCAGCACCCCGCTGGCCGGCCGGCCGGAGATCGACTTCGTGGTGTACCGCGAGGGCACCGAGGGACCCTATGCGGGTAACGGCGGCGCGCTGCGCAAGCACACCCCCCACGAGATCGCGACCGAGGTGAGCATCAACACCGCCTTCGGGGTCGAGCGGGTCGTACGGGCCGCGTTCGACGGCGCCGCCCGCCGGCCGCGCAAGCATCTGACCCTGGTGCACAAGAACAATGTGCTGGTGCACGCCGGCGACCTATGGGCTCGGACCGTCCACCGGGTCTCCGAGGAGTATCCGGACGTCAGCGTCGCCTACCACCATGTGGACGCAGCGACGATCTATCTCGTCACCGATCCCGGGCGATACGACGTGATCGTCACCGACAACCTGTTCGGCGACATCCTCACCGACCTCGCCGCGGCCGTCGCCGGCGGTATCGGGTTAGCGGCCAGCGGAAACGTCAATCCGGCCAGGACCACCCCGTCGATGTTCGAACCGGTGCACGGCTCGGCGCCTGACATTGCCGGCAAGGGCCAGGCGGATCCCACCGCGGCGATCCTCTCGGTCGCGATGCTGCTCAGCCATCTCGGTCACGACGAGGTGGCGGCCCGGGTCGAGGCCGCGGTGGCCACCGACCTGAGCACCCGCGATCCGAACAACCCGGGCAGCACCGGCCAGATCGGCGAGCGGATCGCGTCCGCCGCCGTGCACTGATCACCGCCAGACCGGAGACCCTCATGCTCACCGACGACTTTCACGTCTTCGACACCACCCTGCGCGACGGCGCCCAGCGTGAGGGAATCAGCTACTCGGTGGCGGACAAGCTCGCGGTGGCCCGGCTGCTCGATTCGCTGGGAGTCGGCTTCATCGAAGGCGGCTGGCCCGGCGCGGTCCCCAAGGACACCGAGTTCTTCGCCCGGGCCGCCGACGGTGAGCTGTCGCTGCGGTACGCGACGCTGGTGGCGTTCGGGGCAACCCGCAAGGCCGGTGTGGCGGTCGCTGAGGATCCGCAGGTGCAGGCGCTGCTCGACAGCCGCGCCCCGGTCGTCACGCTGGTGGCCAAGTCCGACGTCTGGCACGACGAGCGGGCGCTGCGTACCAGCCGGGAGGAGAACCTGGCGATGGTGTCCGACACCGTCGGCTACCTGGCGGCGGCCGGCCGGCGGGTCTTCGTGGACTGCGAGCACTTCTTCGACGGCTACTCCCATGACCCCGACTACGGCTTGCGGGTGCTCGATGCGGCGGCGGCGGCCGGCGCCGATGTCGGGGTGCTGTGCGACACCAACGGCGGCATGCTCCCGATGGGCATCTCCGAGGTGGTGTCGGCGGTAAGGGCTCGCACCGGAATCCGGTTGGGCATCCACACCCAGAACGACACCGGCTGCGCGGTGGCCAACACCCTGGCGGCGGTGGCGGCCGGTGCGACCCACGTGCAGGCCACCGCCAACGGCTACGGCGAGCGGGCCGGCAACGCCGATCTCTTCTCGGTGATCGGTGGCCTGGTGTTCAAGATGGGCCTGGACGTCCTGCCGCCGGAAACGATCGCCGAGAGTGTCCGGATAGCGCACGCCATCGCCGAGATCGCCAACCTGGCGCCGGACACCCACGCTGCCTACGTGGGCAGTTCCGCCTTTGCGCACAAGGCGGGACTGCATGCCTCAGCCATCAAGCTCGGTCCGGAGCTGTACAACCACCTGGACCCCCGGCTGGTCGGCAACAGCCAGCGGATTCTCATCACCGAGATGGCCGGCCGGGCTTCGGTCGAGCTGAAGTCGGCCGAGTTGGGGGTGGACGTCAGCGACCGTCCGGACGTGGTGGGCAAGGTGGTGGACCGGGTCAAGGAGCGCGAGTCGGCCGGGTGGTCCTACGAAGCCGCGGATGCCTCGTTCGAGTTGCTGGTTCGCGAGGAGTTGCACACCGCGCCCGTCCAGTTCGTGCTGGAGTCCTACCGGGTGATCATCGACCGGCGCGAGGACGGCAACCTGATGACCGAGGCAACCGTGAAGGTGCATGCCAGCGGTCGCCGGGTGATGACTACCGCGGAGGGCAACGGGCCGGTCAACGCGCTGGACCTGGCGCTGCGGTCGGCCCTGGAAGAGGTCTTTCCCAGGCTGGCCGACCTGGAACTGTCTGACTACAAAGTCCGCATCCTGCCGGGTAAGCACGGCACCGACGCGACCACCCGGGTACTCATCGAGACGTCCAACAAGGCCGAGCAGTGGACGACGGTTGGCGTTCATCCCAACATCATCGAGGCATCCTGGCTGGCGCTGGCCGACGCGGTACGGTACGGCCTGCTGGAACGCTGACGTTCAGCGGTTCAGCGGTTCAGCGGTTCAGCGGTTCAGCGGCCTCCACTCATCACGGCGGTTTCGGCTCATCGTGGCCTAGCCTTTGCCGGTCGCCGTCGGCTCGCTCGTCTCCACGGCAGTTTTGTCATACCCTGCCCGTAGGGTCTGATCCATGGAAACGCTGACTGATGGACAGGCATCCGCGCCGCTGCGCGGTGTCGTCCATGAGTTGTCGTGCTACCTCGACGACGTGTCGGCCGATCTGTTCGGCAAGCTGACCGATGCCGACGTGCTGGCCGAGCTGCAGGAGTTCGAGATGCTCCGGCGCCGGCTCGCGGTGGTCGATCATGCCTTGGTCGCCGAACTGGGGCGGCGTGCCTTGGCGGGCCGGCTCGTGATGGCCTCGACGTCGGTGTTGCTGCAGGCCGCGTTGCGGCTCTCGCCGCATGAGGCGAAGCAGCGGGTCAGCGCGTCACAGGTGTGCGGCCCGCGATGGTCTCTCACCGGTGAGCAACTCCAGACACTGCTGCCCCAGGTGGCGACCGGCCAGGCGGCAGGAGTCCTGTCATCCGAACACGCCCGGGTGATCGCCTCGACACTTGAGGAACTGCCTAGCGCTGTCGATCCGGCCGATGTCACTGCCGCCGAACAGCACCTGGTCACGGCGGCGGCTCACCTGCAGCCACGCCAGGTCGGGGTTCTGGGGCAGCGCATCCTGGCACAGCTGAATCCGGACGGCGTGCTGGCCTCCGACGAGGAGCACGCTCGACACCGCTCGTTCGCACTGATCCCCGAGGCCAACGGTGGTTACCGTGCGACCGGCCGACTGACACCAACGTGCGGCGCGCTGTTGCTGTCCTGGCTGACCCCGCGCTCGGCGCCTCGGCCGGCGGCCGGCCCGGCTGGTTCGGCTGGCTCGGCTGGCCCGGCTGGTTCGGCTGGCTCGGCTGGCTCGGCTGGTTGGGCTGGTTCAGCTGGTGAGGCTCAGCATGCCGCGGCGCCTGCCGCCGACTCTCGCAGCCATGGCCAGCGGATGCACGACGCGCTGGAGGAACTGGCGGGCCTCGCCGTCCGGCGCACCGAGCTTGTCGACTCGGGAGCGCCGGCTCAGGTGATCATCAGCATGACGTTCGACCAGCTGGAAAGCCGCGATGGCTGGGCCGAGACCAGTTTCGGCCAGCTGATCACCGCCAACCAAGCGCTGAAACTGGCCGACGAGGCGGCGATCAGCCTGCTGCTACGCGATGCCAAGGGTGTGGTGCTCCGTCAGGGCCGGGCCAAGCGGATCGCGACGCGGAGCCAGACCCTTGCCCTGATAGCCCGGGACCGGGGGTGCTCCTTTCCCGGTTGCGACAAGCCGCCCGAGTGGTGCCAGCGCCACCACATCGTGGCCTGGGCCGACGGCGGAAGCACCGATCTGGACAACCTCACGTTGCTCTGCCACAACCATCATCGAAGCTTCGATGCCGCGGGCTGGAACTGCCGGCTGATCGAGGGGCTACCGTCCTGGATTCCGCCCACCTGGATCGACCCCACCCGGACACCCCGACGAAACCACCGGGTCGATAGCAGTAGTCAGCAGCACCCCAGCCTCGCGACAACACCGGTCGCTAAGCCACCTGAACGTCAGAGTGTGTGTGAGCATTGTGAAACTCAACCCCGGCCGGCTACCCCACGGCCCTACTATCCGCGCGCCGATCCGATTCGGAGAGTTGAGTGAACGCGAATAAGGCTTTGTGGGAAAAGGGCGATTTCCCTCGTATTGCCGAAACGATGAGGGCCAGCGGTGAGGCGGTCGTCGCGGGGCTGGGAATCACCCCCGCACTCACGGTCCTGGATCTCGGGTGCGGTGACGGAACCACTGCCATACCAGCGGCGGGGTATGCCGCGCGGGTGTTGGGTGTGGATATTTCGGAGAGTTTGGTCGCGGCTGGAGTGCGACGAGCGCAGGAGCACGGCCTTACGAATGTGACGTTCCAGCAAGGCGATGCATCCGATCTCAGCGAACTCGCGGATGAGACATTCGATCTGGTAATGAGCTTTTTCGGCGCAAAGTTTGCACCGCGCCCGTTTGACGTTGCGAAGGAAATGGATCGTGTGACCCGACCTGGCGGTCGGATAGTCATGGGCAACTGGATGATTCCCGGCGATCCGACACTGGTAGCCCAACTTCTCAAGGTCAGCTCCGCATACTCTCCGCCTCCGCCGGAGGGCTTAGTCAGCCCCATGACCTGGGGGATAGAGAAGAACGTGATCGAGCGCTTCGGCGCCGCAGGAGTTCCTGACAGCAACATCTCGTTCACCAAGGACACCTACACCTTCGAGCTCGAGGCGAGCCCGTCAGACTTCCTGGCTGATTTCAAGACCTATTACGGGCCCACGATGAATGCTTACGAGGTCGCGGAAGCCAACGGCCGAGCAGCTGAACTACAAGACGAGCTCGAAGCGCTGTTTACCAGTCAGAACACGAGTGGCACGGACCAGACAACACGCATCCCTGCGACCTTCCTTCGCGTCACGGTTGGCCGCTGACGATCCGCGGCTCAGCCGGAGCGGCCCAGGCAGCTCGCGCCGCAGCCGCCACTCGCGCTGCCGGAACCGCAGGCCAGGCCGGTGGTGGCGCAGGTAGCGCCACCCGATCCGGCTGCGGCAGCGAGGACCTCGTCCAACCGGTGTTCCGCATCCGCGGCCTCGGTCATGGCGGCTGAGCGCCGCAGGCCCCAGGCGACTCCGAGCAGGGCCAGGGCCAGCACGGCGACCAGCAGTCCGGCGAACTTCCATCCGACGCCGTCCAGCGACACCGTCAAGACCCCGGCGACCAGCAGCACCGCACCGAGGGGCGCCAACCCCAGCGCCATCCGTCGCCGGCCGGCCGGTGGGATCGCGTACAGCTGCTCGCTCACCCTGCCAGTATCCGCCATGCCGATGCCCAGCCACGGCGCGGTGTCCCGCTGTACCGGCACCCAGCCGCGGCGCGGCATCCGTCCCGCTGGGCCCCAGCACCCGGCCGGTAGCCTGTTGGCCGTGCGCATCGCGAGATTTGTTCATCCCGGCGGGATTGCCTGGGGAGTGGTGGAGGCTCCGGCCGCGGCCGGCCCCAATCCGCCCTTCGAGTCCCTCACCGTGGCCGTCATCAAGGACCACCCGATGGGTCCGATCGAGTTCACCGGTGAGCGGTTCGCGATCGGCGACGTCCGGCTGCTGGCCCCGATCCTGCCCAGCAAGGTGATCGCCGTCGGTCGTAATTACGCCGCGCACGCCGCCGAGATGGGAAGTGCCATTCCCGAACGCCCGCTGATCTTTCTCAAGCCTTCCACCTCGGTGATCGGCACCCAGGACGCGATCCGGCTGCCGGTCGACTCCGACCAGGTCGAACACGAGGCCGAGCTGGCCCTGGTGATCGGCAAGCTCGCCAAGGATGTGCCACGGGAGCAGGCGCTGGACGTCGTCTTCGGCTACACCTGCGCCAACGACGTCACCGCCCGCGACCAGCAACGAGTCGACGTGCAGTTCACCCGTGCCAAGGGCTACGACTCCTTCTGCCCGATCGGCCCGTGGATCGACACCGGCTTCGACCCGAGCGCGGCGCGGGTTCGCGCGCTGGTCAACGGCCAGACCAGGCAGGACGGCAACACCAGCGACATGATCTTCGACGTGGCCACCATCGTCTCGTTCATGTCGCACGTGATGACGCTGGTTCCCGGTGACGTGATCCTCACGGGCACCCCGGACGGGGTCGGCCGGATCGCCGACGGCGACACGGTGACCATCGCCATCGACGGGCTCGGCGAGCTTGTCAACCCGGTCCGCGCCCGGTGAGCGCCGCCGCCGGTTCCGACATCCGGGTCCGGTTCTGCCCGTCGCCGACCGGCACCCCGCACGTCGGCCTGATCCGAACCTGCTTGTTCAACTGGGCATTCGCCCGCCACTACGGCGGCAGCTTCGTGTTTCGGATCGAGGACACCGACGCCGCGCGGGACACCCAGGAGTCCTACGAGATGCTGCTGGACACCCTGCGGTGGTTCGGCATGACCTGGGACGAGGGCCCCGAGGTGGGCGGCCCGTACGCGCCGTACCGGCAGAGCGAGCGGGGTGAGATCTACCGTGACGTGGTCAGCCGGCTACTGGCCGCCGGGCACCTCTACGAGTCCTACAGCAGCGTCGAGGAGACCGAGGCCCGGCACCGGGCAGCCGGGCGGGACCCGAAACTCGGCTACGACAACTTCGACCGCGAGCTCACCGACGAGCAGCGGGCCGCCTTCCGCGCCGAAGGCCGGGCGCCGGTGCTGCGGCTGAAGATGCCGGCCGAAGAGATCGCCTGGCACGACCTGGTACGCGGCGAGATCCGCTTCCTGGCAACCACCGTGCCGGACTTCGTGGTGGTTCGCGCCAACGGCGAACCGCTCTACACGCTGGTCAATCCGGTGGACGACGCCATGATGCGGATCACCCACGTCATCCGCGGTGAGGACCTGCTGCCCTCGACGCCTCGCCAGATCGCGCTGTACCGCGCGCTGATCGACATCGGGGTCGCCGAGTTCGTGCCGGAGTTCGGCCACCTGCCCTACGTGATGGGCGAGGGCAACAAGAAGCTGTCCAAGCGGGATCCGCAGGCCTCGCTGTACCACTACCGCGACGCGGGCTACCTGCCTGAAGGGATGATCAACTACCTCGCCCTGCTCGGTTGGTCGATCGCCGAGGACCGCGACATCTTCTCCCCGGACGAGCTCGTCGCGGCCTTCGACGGCAGCAAGATCTCGACGAACCCGGCGCGCTTCGACCCGAAGAAATGCTTGGCCATCAACGCCACCCACGTACGGCTGCTCGCCCCGGACGACTTCGCGCGGCGGCTGCGGGACCATCTGGTCCGAGCAGGCCTGATCGGCCGGCAGCCGAGCCAGGCCCAACTGGCCCTGATCACCGGTGCGGCACCGCTGGTGCAGGAGCGGGTGCAGACCCTCGGCGAGGGAGCGGACATGCTGCGCTTCCTGTTCGTCAACGGCGACGACTTCGTCCGGGACGAGGCTGCGGTCGCCAAGCAACTGGACGAGCAGGGCCAGTCGGTGTTAGCGGCCTCGATTCCCGCCCTGGAACGGCTGACCGACTGGAACACCGCCGCCATCGAGCAGGCGCTGCGCGTCGAACTGCTGGAACGCCTGGAACTCAAACCCCGCAGTGCCTTCGGGCCGCTGCGGGTCGCGGTCACCGGCCGGCAGGTGTCGCCGCCACTGTTCGAATCGATGGAACTGCTGGGCCGCGAGGCCACCCTGGCCAGGCTGCGCAGCGCTCGGGCCGGATGACGCGGGACATGCCGAGCCGTGCCCGATTTCGGACCGTGCCGGCCGTCGGGTAGAGTCTCGTCTCGGCCCACTCGGCGGTACGAGCGGGCAGTAATGGGGTATGGGGTAATTGGCAGCCCAACTGATTCTGGTTCAGTTAGTCTAGGTTCGAGTCCTGGTACCCCAGCGCGGAAGCCGGTAATGCGGTTTGTGCAGCACGAAGCTCAGCGGTTAGCGTGTTCTACCTAGGGCCCCGTCGTCTAGCGGCCTAGGACGCCGCCCTCTCACGGCGGTAGCGAGGGTTCGAATCCCTTCGGGGCTACCCGATCAAGAGCCTCCAGACCAGGTCTGGAGGCTCTTTCGTCTTCGGTGTGTTCGATCGCCTCAGTGCCGGGACGCCGGTCGCACCGGTTCGAGACGAAGCGGCCCGGTCACCTTCAGAGCCGGCCGGTCCCGCCGATAGGCAACAGAACTGGGCGGGAGAAGTTCGCCGACAAGCCGTTACCTGCCGACAAGCCGTTACCTGGAGATTGTGCTGATGCGCCGCGCCACCCTGTTCCCCCTGTTCGGGAAGCCCGTCCGCAAGGCAGCTGTGCTGCTCGTGACGGCAGCATTGAGCGGCGGTGCGCTGCTGGCGGCCGCCCAGTCCGGCTCGGCCGCGGTGGTGGTACCGAGCCTGCGAGCGCCGGCCGGGCTGCTGAGCCCGATCGAGCCGCTGGCCCCCTACGTCGAGCAGGTGGCCTGCCAGCCGGGCTACCGGCCCGGCACCCTGGCGCTGGCCCGGATGCTGGTGGCCACCTATCCCAATACCAGCTATAGCGGCCCCCGCGACTGCGGCTCAGACCGCAGCGAGCACTACGACTCGCGGGCCGTCGACTGGATGAACTCGGTGCGCAACCCGGTGCAGGCCGCGCAGGCGCACTCGGTGGTCACCTTCCTGCTGGCCACCGACCCCTGGGGCAACAAGATGGCCAACGCCCGGCGGATGGGCCTGATGTACATGATCTGGAACAACCAGATCTGGGGCTCCTGGAGCGGCAAGTGGGAGCCGTACCACAACTGCGCCAGCACCCCGTCGGCGGCCTTCGACACCGCCTGCCACCGCGACCACATGCACTTCTCGCTGTCCTGGAACGGCGCGATCGGGCGGACGTCGTTCTGGAGCCGGCACGTCTGGGCCGACACCGACTACGGGCCCTGCCGGCAGAGTGACCTGAACTGGTCCGCCGACTACGGCGCCTTCCGGCCCGTCCCGTGCCCTTACTACCCGAAGGTGACAGCTCCGGCGCACTCCTCGCTCGCCATGCAGGAGCTGGTCACGTACTCCGGCGCCACGATGTTCCCCGGCATGCGCGGCGGCCCCATCGCGGCCGTTCAGCGGGCCTTCAACAAGCCGATCACCGGCCGCTACGACCTGGCCACGGTGGGGGCCGTCAACCGGTTCAAGACAGCGCACGGCCTGCCGGCCAACGGAATCATCGAGGTCCGCACCTGGCGGGCACTGCTCGCTGTCTACAAGCCCAAGGCCTAGCCTGCCGGCTCCGGGGCGTGCCCCTCCCGGCCCGGGGGGCCCGTGCGCTCGGGCGCCACCGTGAGATACCGGCCGCGCCGGTGGATCAACGGCGGCTGCTCGTCGCCGAACTCGGTGTGCACCACCTCCAACTGCACCAGCAGACCCCAGCCGAGCGGAACCGGCGGCCGGTCGCTGAGCCGGCAACCGGCCCAGCCGGCGGCCCCGTCCAGCGCCGGTCCCCAGTCGGTCTGGCTCCAGTCCGCCAGCCGGAACGGCCCGCCGGGCGCGGGCGCGACGTAGCCGAAGGCGTCGGCCAGTTGCCGGTGCTGCCAGCTCAGCAGGGTGACCACCGCGGCGCCGGTGTCACGCAGCGCGTCCCACAGCTCCGACAGCGGATCCAGGACGCCGGCGACATAGCCGGGTTCACCGTCGGCGACCAGCAGCGAGGAGACCGTCAACCCGGCCCGGTTGCCGGCCGGGCCCGCGGTCCACAGCGTCACCGGCGACGCCAACCGGCCGCGCAGCCGCCGGACCGGGCTGCGGTCAGCCTCCGGCGGCAGGAACGGATGGTCGCTGGAGATGCTCATGGCTTCAGTCTGGCACCGGCACCCGGCGCCGACCCGACATCAAGAGCGTTCATCCCGGCCGCCGGCTGGGTGCAGCCGGCTCACCGGCTGATGGCAGAGTGGGTGCTGAGGAGGGGACTGCGGCGATGAACTCACGGGTAGGGCGATGAACTCGCGGATAGGCCGATGAGCTTGCGGGTAGGCCGATGAGCTTGCGAGTAGGGCTGGTCGGCAACGGTCACTGGGCACGGATCACCCATGCGGCCGGCCTGAACAGCGAACCCTCCGTCGAACTCAGCGGAATCTGGGGCCGCGACAGCGCCAAGACAGCCGCCCTGGCCGCGGAGTTCGGCACCACCGGTTACGACGAGGTGGACCAGATGTTCGCCGAGGTGGACGCGGTGGCGTTCTCGGTGCCGCCCCAGGTACAGGCCGAGCTGGCGTTGCGGGCCGCCCGGGCGGGCAAGCATCTGCTGTTGGAAAAGCCGATCGCCGTGTCGGTAGCCGCGGCGCAGCAGCTGGCCGAGGCGGTGACCGGAGCCGGTGTCGCATCGGTGGTCTTCTTCACCGGACGCTTCGACGCCGGCCAGCGGCAGTGGCTCGAGGAGGTCGCGCAGCGCTCGGACTGGGATGGCGCGGCCGGTCTCTGGCTCGGCTCGGCCTTCGCCTCGGGCAGCCCGTTCGACACCCCCTGGCGCCACGACAAGGGCGGCCTGTGGGACGTCGGCCCGCACGCCTTGGCGATGCTGACCGGAGCCTTCGGGCAGATCGTCGAGATTACCGCCCGCCCCGGCCGGCGCGACCTGGTGTACCTGATCGTGCGGCACGAGTCGGGGATCAGCAGCAGTTATGCGGTCAGCATCGACACCCCTGAGGCGGCCTCGCAGGTGAGCCTGACGGTCTGGGGTGCGGCCGGCCGTTCGGTGATGCCGGCGACACATGCCGATACCAGCCAGGCGCTGGCGACCGCGGCTCGGGAACTGGCGATCTCGGCCCGGCAACCGGTGCCGAGCCATCCCTGCGACGTCCGGCTGGGCCTGACAGTGGTCCGGTTGCTCGCCGAGGCCGAGCGTCAGCTCGGGCAGTGAGCAACGCCAACCTGGTGATCACCGGGAATCGAGCGCCTGATCGGGCGAAGGCACGCTCGAACCGAAAGCCCGCAGAGTTCGGATGGTCGCGATGAGAGTGGTGCTGCTCGGCGCGCCCGGATCGGGCAAGGGAACCCAGGGCCGGCAGTTGGCCCAGCATTTCGGCGTGCCGCACATCGCGTCGGGCGACTTGCTGCGTGCCGAAGTTCGGGCCGGGACCGAGCTGGGCGGGCTGGTGGCCGGCTATCTCGACTCGGGCCAGCTGGTGCCCGACGACCTGGTCTTCGACCTGGTGCTACCGGTCGTGCTGGCAGCGGCGCAAGCCGGCGGGTACTTCCTGGACGGCTTTCCGAGATCGGTGGCGCAGGCTGTCAGGGCCGAAAGTGCGCTCGCGGCATCCGAGGCCGCTCCCCAGAGGGTGATCTTCCTCGCCGTCGAGGAGCGACTGCTGGTCAGCCGGTTGTTGGAGCGCGCCAGCGCGGGACGCAGCGATGACACCGTCGACGTGATCGCCGACCGGCTGCGGGTTTTCGAGGCCGAAACGCGGCCACTCGTCGAGCACTACCGGGCCCGCGGCCTGCTGCGCGAAGTGCCGGCCGACCAGCCGGCGGAGCAGGTTACGACAGCGATAGTGTCGGTGCTGTAAAGCAGGACTACACAGTTGTCTGAATCACATTTAACATTGACAAATCGGACTGGCGTTCGACATTTATATACCCACGCCCGCCTCGCACCGGTTAGAATGCTTAGATCGGCTATACAGCCAGCCGTGAACGATTCCCGTTCAAAGCAGGTCGACGCCGCTAGCGGGGCACGCTGAGCCACAGGGTTCGAGAGCTGGTGCCGCTGGGTGCGTTTAACCTCTGGTTGATCTTTGAGGTCCGCGCATGACCACACTGCCAGATACCCGCACCTCGCCTGACGGCGAGCCCGACTATCACGACCGCTCCTTCGCTGACATTGTGGAGCGGCTGTTCCGCGAATTCGAGGACCGGCTGTCTCTCACCGCCATCGTCGAGGTGGTGAGGGAATCCCGTCAGCACCTGCGGGGCTCACCGATCGGGGCGCTGCCCGAACTGACCGAACGGCTCGCTCACGAAAGGCTCGAAAGGCTCGTTCAGGGCGGTGGAGATGATGAGCCGGCAACGGCTCCGCATTTGACCGTGTTGTCCTGACGTTTCCCCAGACCCGGCCGGCACGACCGCTCCAACCAGAGCCTTCAGCCCGGCCGTTGCAAGAACCGGCGATACCCGCTGGGTATCCCGTGGATGTGAGGAGAATCCATTGAGTGCACTGGACAAAGCCAAGAACAAGGCCGAAGAGGTTGGCGGTGTCGCCAAGGAGCACGCGGGCGAAGCCACCGGTGATGACAGCTTGAGGTCCGAAGGCCAGGCCGACCAGGTCAAGGGCAACCTCAAGCAGGCCGGCGAAAAGGTCAAGGACGCTTTCAAGGACTAAGCAGAAGCGTTTAACGTCCCCGCCGGAACATTTCGGCGGGGACGTGGCCGTACAGCGGCTCAGCCCGCTACTCGCAGTTGGTTCTTAGTTGCATCGCCTATCCGTACGGACAGGTCGTTCGACGTCCATTTCTGTCATTCACCCCAAGGAGCACCTCATGCTCGGTCTTATCATTACTCTCATCATTGTCGGCCTCATCGCCGGCGCCATCGCCAGGCTGCTCGTCCCCGGCCGACAGGACATCAGCATTGCCGGAACCATCGTCCTCGGCATTGTCGGCTCGTTCATCGGTGGCTTTCTCGGCTACCTGATCTTCCACAAGGATGGCGACGACGGCTTCTTCCAGCCGTCGGGCATCATCGGTTCCATCATCGGCGCGGTCATCGCGCTGCTGATCTGGCAGCGGGTCGGACGCCGGTCCGCCGTTCGCTAAGCCAGTCCCGGACCCGGCGCTGACTTCGGGTCGGCGCCAGGTCGGAATCTGCCAGGAGGGGCAGCCGCGATGCGGCTGCCCCTTCGGCATTTCCGCTCCCGGGGAGCACTGTCCGGCAGTTGCCGGTACAAGGGCGAGCGCTGCGCTGCTAGTCAGGACGGGCGGCTTGCAGGCGCTGGGCGGCGGCGGTCAGGATCGGGGCGAGTCGTTGCCCGGGGGAGCGACCCAGCCGTTCGATCGGCCCCGAGATCGACACGGCGGCAATCACCCGCCGGCCCCTGCCGAAGACCGGCGCCGACACCGAGGCAACGCCTGCCTCCCGCTGGCCGACCGACTGGGCCCAGCCGCGCCGACGGACCTCGGCCAAGACGCGGTCGGTGAATTCGGCATCCGCCAGCAGCGTGGCCACCGTGTCGGGTGGTTCCCAGGCGCACAGCACCTGCGCGCCGGAGCCGGCGGTCATGGGGAGCCGGGCTCCCAACGGCACGGTGGTACGCAGGCCGGTCGCTCGCTCGGCAGCAGCCACGCAGACCCGTTCGAGGCCGTCGCGGCGGTAGAGCTGGGCGCTTTCGCCGGAGGTGTCGCGTACCCAGGCCAGTACCTCGGCCGCCCGTTCCAGCAGCGGGTCCGCGGCGGCGGAGGCCAGTTCGGCCAGCCGGGGGCCGGGTACGAACCGGCCGTCGGCGTCGCGTGTCAACAGCCGGTGCACCTCCAGGGCCACCGCCAGCCGGTGCGCGGTCGCGCGCGAGATCCCGGTCCGCTCGACCAGGTCGGCAAGGGCGGCCGGACCCGTCGCAGTGGCGGTGAGGATGGCCACCGTCTTGTCTACCACGCCGATGCCGCTATGCTGTCCCATAAAGCGATACTACAGTCTCAATATATGAGACACAACAGTGCGGGGCGCACCGCGCGAGGAGGGGCAATGAGCAGGACGCTGGCGGACAAACTCTGGGAAAGCCACCTGGTGCGCAGCGTGGCCGGTGAGCCTGACCTGCTCTACATCGACATGCATCTCGTCCATGAGGTCACCAGCCCGCAGGCCTTCGACGGCCTGCGGCTGGCCGGCCGCTCGGTGCGCCGTCCTGAACTGACCCTGGCGACCGAGGATCACAACGTCCCCACCACCGACATCTTCGCCCCGATCGCCGATCCGGTCAGCCGCGTCCAGGTCGAGACGCTGCGCCGCAACTGCGACGAGTTCGGCATCACGCTGTACCCGATGGGGCATTCCGAGCAGGGCATCGTGCACGTGATCGGTCCGCAACTGGGGATCACCCAGCCAGGCATGACGATGGTCTGCGGTGATTCGCACACCTCCACCCACGGTGCGTTCGGCGCCCTGGCGTTCGGCATCGGCACCAGCCAGGTGGAGCACGTGCTGGCCACCCAGACGCTGCCGCTGGAACGTCCCAAGACGATGGCGGTGACGGTCGAGGGAGACCTGCTGCCCGGGGTCACCCCGAAGGACGTCATCCTGGCTGTGATCGCCCGGACCGGTACCGGCGGCGGCCAGGGCTACATGGTGGAGTACCGCGGCGAGGTCTTTCGGCGGATGAGCATGGAAGGCCGGATGACCGTGTGCAACATGAGCATCGAATGGGGTGCCCGGGCTGGCATGATCGCCCCGGACCAGACCACCTTCGACTACCTGCGCGGCCGTCCGCATGCGCCGGCCGGCGCCGACTGGGACGCCGCGGTGGCGTACTGGAAGAGCCTGGTCACCGATCCCGACGCCCGCTTCGACGCCGAGGTGCGGCTAGATGCCACCGGGATCAGCCCATTCGTCACCTGGGGAACCAATCCTGGCCAGGGCGCGCCGCTGTCGGCCAGCGTGCCTGATCCGGCCGAGTTCGCCGAGGAGTCCGACCGGGTGTCGGCCGAGAAGGCCTTGTCCTACATGGGGTTGACCCCCGGCACTCCGCTGCGCGCGATCAAGGTAGACACGGTCTTCGTCGGCTCGTGCACCAACGGCCGGATCGAGGACCTGCGAGCCGTCGCGGCGGTGCTGCGCGGCCGCAAGGTTGCCGACGGCGTGCGGATGCTGGTGGTGCCGGGTTCCATGCGGGTCCGCGAGCAGGCCGAGCGAGAGGGTCTGGATGCGGTGTTCACCGCGGCCGGAGCGCAATGGCGCCAGGCCGGTTGCTCGATGTGCCTGGGAATGAACCCCGATCAGCTCGGCCCCGGTGAACGCAGCGCCTCGACCTCGAACCGGAACTTCGAAGGGCGCCAGGGCAAGGGCGGGCGCACCCATCTGGTCTCGCCGCTGGTCGCCGCGGCCACCGCCATCACCGGGCACCTGGCCAGCCCGGCCGATCTGTAAGGGAGCCGACGGACATGGACAGGTTCAGCGTGCACACCGGGCGGGCAGTGCCGTTGCGGCGAAGCAATGTCGACACCGATCAGATCATTCCGGCGGTCTATCTCAAGCGGGTCACCAGGACCGGCTTCCAGGACGCGCTGTTTCAGGCCTGGCGTGCCGACGAGCCGGACTTCGTCCTGAACCAGCAACGCTATGCCGGGGCGTCGGTGCTGGTGGCCGGCCCGGACTTCGGGACCGGATCCTCGCGCGAGCATGCCGTGTGGGCGCTCTGGGACTATGGCTTCCGGGTGGTGATTTCACCGCGTTTCGCAGATATTTTCAGGGGCAATTCGCTCAAGGCCGGACTGCTGACCGTCGTGCTGGCGGAGAAGATCGTCCAGCGGTTGCTCGATGACATCTGCGACGATCCCCGGATCGAGGTCACCATCGACCTGCCCGAACGGCAGGTGCGCTGGCCGGGTGAGGTGCACGGCTTCGAACTCGACGACTACACCCGCTGGCGGTTGCTCGAAGGCATGGACGACATCGCCCTGACGCTGCGCGACACCGCCGCCATCGACAGCTACGAGCACGGCCGGCAGCCGTGGTTGCCGGTGGCGGCGCGGCGCTGAGGCGTGCCAGCCGGTAGCTCGCCGGTCCGGAAGGTCCCGGACGGCTCGGAATCGAGCCGCCCGCCGTGGCTCTCGGACGGGCCTTCGATGAGTTAATGCTTGCGACACAAGCCGATTGCGTTGTTTCTGGAGCAACCACGCCTTACCGTTCCTGCGTGAGGTTGGCCACGGTGGCTGACCGGCGTCCTGGGAGGACACGTGAACAAGGCTCAGTTCATTGAGGCGCTGGCGACTCGCCTCGGCTCCGACAAGAAGGCGGCCGGCACCGCACTCGACGCCGTGCTCGATGAGATCTACACCGTTGTGGTCAAAGGTGAGAAGCTCGCGCTGACCGGGTTCGGCTCGTTCGAGAAGCGGGACCGTGGCGCACGGGTCGCGCGCAACCCCGCCACCGGAGCCAGCGTCAAGGTCAAGAAGACCTCGGTGCCCGCGTTCCGGGCCGGCGCTGAATTCAAGGCGGTGATCAGCGGCGCGAAGAAGCTGCCCAAGCCGCCGGCCAAGAAGGCAGCACCGGCAAAGTCAGCACCGGCCAAGCGGACATCCGCCACCCCGGCAGCCGGTTCAGCGAGCAACGGCGCTCCGGCCGGCAACGCCGCGGCGAGCAACGCGACAGCCCGCAAGACAACGACCCGCAAGGCAACGGCCGGCACGGCGAACGCTGCCGCCGCTGCCCCGCCGAACGGTGCCGCCGTCAAGTCGACGACCACCAAGGCTGCTCCAGCCAGCAAGGCAACGACCAGCAAGGCTGCTCCGGCCAGCAAGGCAGCGGCCGGCAGGTCAACGACCAGCAAGGCCGCAGCGAGCAAGGCCCCGGCCAGCAAGGCAACACCGGCCAGCAAGGCAACACCGGCCAAGCAGGCTGGCACCAAGGCAGCACCGGCCAGCAAGGCCGCAGCAAGCAAGGCCACGCCCACCAAGGCACGTGCGAGCGCCGAGAAGTCCACCGGATCGGGCGGCGGGACGGCCACCAAAGCAGCGAGCAAGCGCGCACCGGCCAAGCGCTCCAGCTGATCCGGCATCGAGCAGGCCCGCCGTCCCCGCGCCGGCAGGGCCTGTTTCGGTTGCTAGCGCAGCGCTTTCCCGACGACGCTCAGCAAGCTTCGGGTCAAGCGTAGGGCTGGGGGTAGTAGTCGGCCGCGACCACGCCGCGATCGGCGACTGACAGCGCCCACACCGAACCCTTGCGCGCCGGATACGGCGCTCCCGAGGCCCGGAGATGTTCCAGCAGCGCCGGAATCGTCTCGCCCTGGCTGCAGATCAGCGTCGTGCCCGGCTGTTCCAGCAGCTCCCGGACCTCTGCCAGGCCGGCGTCCGGATCCTTGGCGTAGGCCTCGTCCGACAGGGCGGGGACGCTGCGCACCTCAAGCCCCAGGTGATCGGCCAGCGGCTGGACGCTCTGCTCGCAGCGGGCCCGGTCAGCGGCCAGCACCCGCTGCGGGTTGAACGCCGCCAGTACCGCAACCGAGTCGTGGGCCTGCCGGCGGCCGGCCTTGTCCAGTGGTCGCAGCCGATCATCTCCGGAGTACGCCGAGCGCTTGCCGGCCTTGGCATGCCGCAGCAGCAACAGAGTGCGGGTCGCGCTCGGCAGCCGGGCGAAGTCGGCCAGCACCCCACGGTCCACCGGGTAGCTCAGCTGCTGGGTCGCCTCGGCCACCGTCGCCCAGCGCAGCCGGTCGACCTCGTCACCGGCGGTGTGCTGGCCGCCGCGATAGCGCATCACCCAGTAGGACACTTGCTTGATCGCATCGCCGAACGGGTACTCCGCCGACGGCAGTCGCCGGCCGACCTCGACCTGGGCGCCGGTCTCTTCCTCGACCTCGCGCACGGCCGCGACCAACGGATGCTCACCGGGGTGCAGTTTGCCCTTGGGCAGCGTCCAGTCGTCATAGCGTGGCCGATGCACCACCGCCACCAGCACCCGGCTGCCGTCCTGGCGCCACAACACCCCGCCGCCCGCCGGAGTGGCCCGGCCCTGTGCCGCGCCGCTCACGCGCCGCGTGAGGCCAGCCGGGTGAGCAGCACCTGCTGGTAGTCCACCGACCTGCTGCCACCCCGGCGGATCCACTCGTCATCGGCCTGCAATTCCCAGGCAAGGGTCTCCGGATCGAAGGCCAGGTCCAGGGTGGTGCGCAACTGCTCGGTGTTGGCGCCGGTGACCTGGGTGAGCACCTCGACCCGGCGGTCCAGGTTGCGGTGCATCATGTCGGCCGAGCCGATCCAGTACTCGGGTTGGCCGTCGTTGGCGAAGTAGAAGATTCGGGAGTGCTCCAGGAAGCGGCCCAGGATCGAGCGGACCGTGATGTTCTCACTCAGCCCGGGGACGCCGGCCTTGATGGTGCAGAAGGTCCGCACCATCAACTCGACCCGCACGCCTGCCTGCGACGCCCGGTACAACGCGTCGATCAGGGCCTCGTCCACCAGGTGGTTGCATTTGATCTGGATGTGCGAGCTCCGGCCTGCCTCGGCATGCTCGATCTCGCGCTCGATCCGGGTGAGCAGCCCTGGTCGCAGCCCCTGCGGAGCGACCAGCAGCGTGCGGTACTCGGTCTGGCGGGAGTAGCCGGTCAGCACGTTGAACAGGTCGGTCAGGTCCGCGCAGATCCGTTCGTCGGCGGTGAACAGCCCGAGATCCTCATACAGCCGAGCGGTCTTGGGATGGTAGTTACCCGTCCCGATATGGGCATACCGGCGCAGCGAGCCACCCTCCTGGCGCACCACCAGCGAGGTCTTGCAGTGCGTCTTCAAGCCCACCAGCCCGTACACGACGTGGCAGCCGGCCCGCTCCAGCGCCCTGGCCCACTTGATGTTGGCCTGCTCGTCGAAGCGGGCCTTGATCTCGACCAGGGCCATCACCTGCTTGCCGGCCTGGGCCGCGTCGATCAGCGCGTCCACGATCGGTGAATCGCCCGAGGTGCGGTACAGGGTCTGCTTGATGGCCAGCACGTTCGGATCGGCCGCGGCCTGCTCGATGAAGCGCTGCACGCTGGTGGCGAAGGATTCGTAGGGATGGTGCACCAGCACGTCGCCGTCGCGCAGGGTGGCGAACACCGACTTCGGGGTCTCGCCGTCGACGAAGCGCGGATGGGTGGCCGGCACGAACGGCTTCTCCTTCAACGCCGGCCGGTCCAGGTCATAGGCCTGCCAGAGCGCGGTGAGATCGAGCAGCCCGGGTACCCGCAGCACCTCCTCCGGCTGGACGTCGATCTCGCTGGTCAGCAGCTCGAGCACCTCGTCGGCGATGTTCTCGGCCACCTCGAGCCGGACCGCGGGGCCGAACCGGCGCCGGACGAGCTCGCGCTCCAGGGCCTGCAACAGGTCCTCGTCGCGGTCCTCCTCCACCTCGAAGTCGGTGTTGCGGGTGACCCGGAACAGGTGGTGCTGGACGATCTGCATGCCCGGGAACAGCGCGGACAGGTGAGCCGCCATCAGCTCCTCGATGGGCAGGAAGCCGGCCGATTCGGGGGTCTTTCGAACGGTCACGAACCGGGGCACGTTGTTGGGCACCTTCACCCGGGCGAACTTGTCCAGCTCCGAACCCGGCTCCCGGACCAGCACCGCCAGGTTGAGCGAGAGCCCGGAGATGTAGGGGAACGGGTGCGCCGGGTCGACCGCCAGCGGCGTGAGCACCGGAAAGACCTTGGAGTGGAAGTACTCGGTCAGCTGCTGCTGCTGATCGGCGTCCAGATGTCCCCAGCTCAGGATCCGGATACCTTCGGCGGCCAGCGCCGGCTCGATGTCGGAGCCGAAGCAGCGCGCGTGCCGGGCAACCAGGTCGCGGCTGCGCTCGCCGATCATCACCAGCGTCTCCCGGGTGGTGAGCCCGTCCGGGCCGCGGACCGCCAGCCCCATCTCCAGCCGCCGTTTCAGCCCCGCCACCCGCACCATGTAGAACTCGTCGAGATTGCTGGCGAAGATCGACAGGAACTTCATCCGTTCCAGCAGTGGCTGCCGGCGGTCCTCGGCCAGTGACAGCACCCGGGCGTTGAAGTTCAGCCAGGACATCTCGCGGTTGGAGAACCGGCCCTCGGGCAGCCCGACCGTGCCTTCGACCTCCGGCACCGTCGCGACGGCACCGTCCGGGGATTGCGCGGAGGCAACTGTGTCAGTCATGAGGCCATTCTGCCCGCCGAAACCTGATGAGCCGAATGCGCCGTGGCCGGCTGCCCGTTCAGACCAGGTCGGCCACCAGCTGCGAGGTCAGCATCCCGACGCCTAGCTCCAGGCACCGCCGCAGGTCCGCTGCCGAATCCACGTCGCAGCGCACGCTCGCGGCCGCCTCCAGCTCGCGGGCGCCGGAGGCCAGGTGCCGGCGGGCGGAGTCCGGACCGAACAGCGGCGCCAGTTGCGAGCCCGGACCGGCGGCCAGCAGGGTGGTGCCGCTGCCGTCGAGGTCGCGCACGAAGCTGCGGCCGGCGACCGGTGCCTGGTGCAGCACCGCCAGCAGGTCCGCGGCCCGCAACGCCGGCAGGTCGCCGACCATCGCCACCACCCCGTCGCCGGGAAACCGCCGGGCCAGCTCGGCGGCCGCGGCGGCCAGCGCCGGATTGAGGCCGCCGCCGGCGTCGGGAAGGACCTCTATCCCGGCCGGCAGCGCCGTCCCCGGCTGCGCGGATATTTGCGGGGAGAGTTGCCCAGCGACTTGCCCGGCGACTTGCCCCGACACTTGTCCGGCGACCTGCCCGCAGACTACGAACAGCCCGCCCAGCAGGGGATGGGTGCTCAGCGCGAGCACCGCGCCCAGGGTGTCGAGCTGGATGGCCCGGACCAGTTCGGTGTGCTCGCCGTGCTCCCGGGTGGCAGCGCGCAGCCGGGTCTTGGCCGGTGTCCCCTGCTTGATCGGAACCAGAACTCGCCATTGCACTCTGAAGATGCTGCCACTAGCCGACGGCGGTGGCAGACTCGCCTCCACCGGCGCGGCTCGCCCGGCCGGAGCCAGGTGGAAGGGAACTCGGTTGGTACGACGGCACGAGGAAAAGGTGGGACCGTACATGCGGTTCGCCGTTGTCCTGGTCTACCCCCTGGTCACCTTGCTGTTCCGCCGCCGCTGGGCCGGCCTGGACCGGATCCCGGCGACCGGGCCGGCCATCGTCGCGGTCAACCACATCTCCTACGCCGACCCGCTGATCTTCGCCCGGTTCATCTGGGACGCCGGCCGGGTGCCGCGTTACCTGGCCAAGGCCAGCCTGTTCACGCTGCCGTTCCCGCTGGGCCGGATCGTCACCGGCGCCGGCCAGATCCCGGTGCACCGCGACACCCTCGACGCCGCCCAGGCGCTGCAGGGCGCCGTCGAGGCGCTGGGGCGCGGCGAGGTCGTGCTGATCTATCCGGAAGGCACCGTCACCAGGGATCCGGACTTCTGGCCGATGCAGGCCAAGACCGGCGTCGCCCGGCTGGCACTGCTGGCGCCCGGCGTGCCGGTGATCCCGGTCGGGCAGTGGGGCGCCCAGTACTTCCTCGACGTCTACGCGCGCAGGTTCCGGCCCTGGCCGCGCAAGCGGATCACGATCTCGGCCGGTCCCCCGGTGGACCTGTCCGACTTCGCCGGAACCGCGCCCGATTCCAGGGCGCTGCGCCAGATGACGGACCGGATCATGGTCGCGATCCGGGACCTGGTCGCCGAGATCCGCGACGAGGAGCCGCCGGCCGAGTTCTACCGCCGCCCGGTCGCCCGACGGGACGGCAGTCGATGACCCGCGCCGCGGTGCTGGGCTCCGGTTCGTGGGGGACCGCGTTCGCCAAGGTGCTCGTCGATGCCGGCACCGACACCGTGATGTGGGCCCGCCGTCCGGAACTGGCCGCGATCATCAGCCGCGATCACGTCAATCCCGACTACCTGGCCGGGCTCTCGCTGCCGCGGTCACTGCTGGCCACCTCCGACGCCGAGGAAGCCCTGGACGGTGCCGACCTGGTGGTGCTGGCGATCCCGTCCCAGGCGCTGCGGGAGAACCTGGCGGGCTGGGTCGGCCTGATCCCGGCCGGGGCGACCCTGGTCAGCCTGATGAAGGGCATCGAGCTGGGCACCGTCAAGCGGATGAGCGAGGTGATCAGCGAGGTGGCCGGCGCCGAGGCCGACCGGGTGGCGGTGGTGTCGGGCCCGAACCTGGCTCGCGAGATCGCCCTGGAGCAGCCGACCGCGACGGTGGTGGCCTGCACCGACACCGAGCGCGGCGCCCAGGTGCAGCAGGCTTGCAACGCCCCGTACTTCCGTCCCTACACCAATATCGACGTGGTCGGCACCGAACTCGGCGGGGCGGTCAAGAACGTCATCGCGCTGGCCTGCGGGATGGCTGCCGGAATGGGCTTCGGCAACAACACCATCGCCTCGCTGATCACCCGCGGCCTGGCCGAGACCTCCAGGCTGGGGCTGGCGCTCGGTGCCGACCCGGTGACCTTCGCCGGACTCGCGGGGCTGGGCGACCTGGTGGCCACCTGCGCCTCGCCGTTGTCGCGCAACCGCAGCTTCGGTGAGCGGCTGGGCAAGGGTGAGAGCCTGGAGCAGGCCCAGCAGGCCACCCACGGGCAGGTCGCCGAGGG
>DASZEI010000102.1:0-1681 GCA_035940975.1 Jatrophihabitans sp.
GCACCTCGGTGAAACTGAGATACATCGGGGTGAAGCCCAGCCGCAGCAGGTCAGGCGCACGGTAGTCACCGATCACGCCGCGCTCGATCAGCGCCTGGCAGACCTGGTAGGCCTCGGGCATCCGCAGCGAGACCTGCGAACCGCGCAGCTCTGGCCGGCGGGGGGTCACCACCTCGACGCCGAAGTGGGCCAGCCGCTGGTCGGCGAACTCGATCACCTGCTGGGTCAGCGTCAGTGACTTGGCCCGCAACTGCTCGATGCGCACCCCGTCGAAGGCGGTCAGGGCGGCCTGCAGCGCAGCCATCGACAGCAGCGCCGGGGTGCCGATCCGGGCCCGCTCGATCGAGTCGGCCGGCACGTAGCTGCCGTTGAGGCCGAACGGCTCGCGGTGCCCGTTCCAGCCGGTCAGCGGCAACCGGACCTGCCGCTGGTGCCGGTGGGCGATGTAGACGAAGGCCGGCGAACCCGGCCCGCCGTTGAGGTACTTGTAGGTGCAGCCGACGGCCAGGTCGGCCCCGATCTCGTCGAGGGCGACCGGCAGCGCGCCGATGGCGTGGCAGAGGTCCCAGACCATCATCGCCCCGCAGGCATGCGCGGCCCGGGTCAGCTCGGCGGCGTCGAAGAGCTCGCCGGTGCGGTAGTCGACCAGCGAGAACGACACCGCCGCGACCTGCTCGCCATGTTCGGCCAGGTAGGCCGCCAGTTCGGAGGGATGCAGCCGGATCACCTGCAGGCCGAGCAGCCGGCCCACCGAGTCGGCCAGGTACTGGTCGGTGGGAAAGTTTGCCCCGTCGGTCAGCAGGACCGACCGTCCGGGCCGCAGCCGGCAGGCTGCCACCATCGCCTGGAAGAGCTGCACCGACGTCGAGTCGCCGCAGATCACCTGGCCCGGCGCGGCGCCGATCAGGCCGGCCAGCCGATCGCCGACCCGGCGCGGCAGGCCCCACCAGTCGTGGACGTTCCAGGACGTGATCAGGTCCTGGCCCCACTGCCGGCGCACCAGCTCGGTCAGCGCCGGCAGCACCGCCCGCGGCAACGGGCCGAGGGAGTTGCCGTCCAGGTAGACGGTTGCGTCCGGCAGCTCGAAGCGGTCGCGGAGGTGGGCCAGCTCGTCGTCGGCGTCGGCTCGCCGGGCCGCGGCCAGCAGCGGATCCTCGTCGGTCATCTGTCCATGATCGCAACTGCGGGCGCGGGAGCGAAACCGCCGCTGCGCCGCAAACCGGGCCGGGCTGGAACAATGGGCCCGGTGACCGACAGCCAGAGCAGGCCCCGGGTTCGGATGACCGGCAAGGAACGCCGTGAGCAACTGCTCGACGTCGGGCGGGCGCTGTTCGCCGAGAAGGGCTTCGAAGCCACCTCCATCGAAGAGATCGCCAGCCGTGCCGGGGTCAGCAAGCCGGTGGTGTACGAGCACTTCGGCGGCAAGGAAGGCCTCTACGCGGTGGTGGTGGACCGCGAGATGCGCAACCTGATGGACGCGATCACCTCGGCGCTGACCGGCACCAACCCGCGCGCGCTGGTCGAGCAGGCCGCCCTGGCGCTGCTGACCTACATCGAGGAGCAGACCGATGGCTTCCGGATCCTGGTCCGGGACTCCCCGGTGGCCACCAGTACCGGGACCTTCTCCTCGCTGCTCAATGACATCGCCAGCCAGGTCGAGTACATCCTGGTGCGCGAGTTC
>DASZEI010000103.1:0-7928 GCA_035940975.1 Jatrophihabitans sp.
CGCGCCCGCCACCTCCGCAGGTTGTCCGGTTCCTTGCCGGGCCAGGCCCTGGCGGGTCATCCGCTCGACCAAGAAGTCCACGCACAGCAGTATCGGACACCGGCACGAGGGGATCCTCGCGCCGGTGTCCGATGTAGAGCACTTCGCCGGTGACCGCCCCGAGCCGCCGCGGGATCGAGCGGCCCGGCCGGTCCAGTCCTACTTGGTGAGCAGGCAGCCGGTCTTGTTCAGGTCGATCGCGTTGGCCGAGGTCAGGCAGGTGTTGAACCAGTAGGTCTCCTGGCCGTAGTTCTGGCCCTGGGTGTAGGTGAGGCTGCCGTCGGCGTTGACCTCGCACGGGTTGTCCAGCGTGCAGGCCTGGCCCTGCTCGTTGCTGGTGTTGTTGATGCCGACGATCTGCAGGCTGGCGTTGTCGATGATCGGCGAGCCGGACGTGCCGCCGATGGTCTGGCAGCTGGAGTTCGGGTACAGGTAGCGGATCGAGTCGTGCCAGGTCCACTGGTCCTCACGCAGCGTGCTGACGAAACCGTTGATCGAGCAGGAGTAGGTGGTCTTCCAGTAGCTGGACGGGATCGAGATCGCGTGCCCGTCGACCGGATGGGTCGAGGCGATGGTGAGCGCGTTGAGGCCGGTCTTGCTCCGCAGCTGGGCGAAGGTTTGGCTCAGCCGGTACAGCGTGACGTCGGTGCCGGTCATGGTGGCGTAGAGCACCAGGTCGGCCCGGACGTTGGCCACGGTCGCGCCGCTGGCGTTGAGCAGCTTGCCGGTGCGGGAGCTGGCCCGGTTGACCAGCACCTGGCCCGCCGGGATGAAGCCGCCCTCATAGCAGTGCCCGTTGGTGAGCATCATCGCCCGGTCGGAGTCCAGGGACGACGGGTAGCGGGCCAGGCTGGCCGAGCAGTTGCTCAGCGCGATCGTGGAAGCCAGGCCGACGGCCTGCAACTGCACCTGCGGCACGACCCGGCTCGAGCTGGTGGTGGCAGCCGGGGCCCCGGCGGGGGCCGGCGCCGCGGCGGCGGCCTGGACGGTCAAAACGGTGGCCGCGATCGCGGTCGCACCGGCAATCAACAGCCGGAACGGACGCCGGCCGGCACTTAAGGAAAAGGTCATCAGATAGCTCCGAAGGGAAGGAGTGGTGGATGCAGCCAGCTAACCAGGGCATAACGTGGCAGGTCAAGGGGGCGTGTGGTCATCGCATCAGCTGCCCCGAAGCAGTGGGGCTAGGGAGGAGCTGTGGGCTGAAACGGAGTTCTGAGGTGGAGCCGCCTTAGGGAATCGAACCCTAGACCTTCTCATTACGAGTGAGACGCTCTGCCGACTGAGCTAAGGCGGCGCACGGCGAACCGTGACCGCCGAAGTCTAACCGGTCCGGCGCCGGCGCCCGCACTCAGGCAACTCCAGCGCAGGCTGCTGCCAGCGGGCCGGGCAACACCCACAGGATGCCCACAGGATTCGCACAGCGCCCCGCTAGCCGGCAATCGCATGCTTTCGTGGTGACTGCTACCAGCGCCCAGCGCCCATCGTCCCTGCTGCGCACCGACGGCACCCCGGTCCGGGTGCTGGTCGTCGATGACGAGCCCAATCTCGCCGACCTGCTCACCATGGCCCTGCGCTACGAGGGCTGGGACATCCGGGCCGCCCACGACGGCCTGGCAGCGATCCGCACCGCGCGCGAATTCAAGCCCGACGCCGTGGTGCTCGACGTCATGCTGCCCGACCTCAACGGCCTGGAGGTGCTGCGCCGGCTGCGCGACGACTCCCCGCACCTGCCGGTGCTGTTCCTGACCGCCAAGGATGCCGTGGAGGACCGGATCGCGGGGCTCACCGCCGGCGGCGACGACTACGTCACCAAGCCGTTCAGCCTGGAAGAGGTGGTCGCCCGGGTGCGTGGCCTGATGCGCCGCACCTCGGTGGCGACGGCCCGGGGCGGTTCGGTGCTGAGCGTCGGGGACCTCAGCCTGGACGAGGAGAGCCACGAGGTCAGCCGGGCCGGTGAGGAGATCGCGCTGACCGCCACCGAGTTCGAGCTGCTGCGCTACCTGATGCGCAATCCGCGCCGGGTGCTGTCCAAGGCCCAGATCCTGGACCGGGTATGGAACTACGACTTCGGTGGCCAGGCCAACGTGGTCGAGATCTACATCTCCTACCTGCGCAAGAAGATCGACGCGGGCCGGGAGCCGATGATCCACACCATGCGCGGCGTCGGCTACGTGCTGCGTCCCGCGGGCTGAGGTGGCCGCCCGCAGGCGCTGGCTGCCGCCGCTGCGCGACTGGACGCTGCGGACCCGGCTGATCGCCAGCTTTCTGGGCCTGCTGATCGTGCTGTGCGCCGGCATCGGGTTCTTCACCGAGGTGGCGCTGAGCCGGTCGCTGACCGGCCAGCTGGACAAGCAACTGGCGACCGCCGGCGGGGTGTCGGCACGCGACTCCGGCCATCAGCGGTTCGAGCCCGGCTCGCCGCGGAACGACCCGGGACGCTTCCTGCTGCCGCCCGGCAACCCGATAGGCAGCATCGGCGCGGTCATCGACGACGGCACGGTGGTGGCCTCAGCGCTGCAGGACGCCAGCAACACCCGGCCGCCGGTGAGTACCGCCGTGCAGCAGCGGCTGCTGAGCCTGCGCGCCGACGGCCGGCCCCGCTCGGTGGAACTGCCCGGCCTGGGCGACTACCGCATCATCGCCCGGCCGATGCCCGACGGTGACGTGCTGGTGTCGGGCTTCTCGCTCGAGGAGGTGTCGAGCACGCTGGCCGACCTGACCCTGTTGATCACCGCGCTGGCGTTGCTCGGACTGATCATCGCCGGCCTGGTCGGCACCGTCATCGTGCGGCTGGCGTTGCGGCCGCTGCAGCGGGTGACCGCGACCGCCAGCCGGGTCGCCGAGCTGCCACTGGACGAGGGCGAGGTCGCCCTGGCGGAGCGGGTCCCCAACCCGAACCCGCACACCGAGGTGGGCCAGGTCGGGGTCGCGCTGAACCGGATGCTGGAAAACGTCAGCGAGGCCCTGAACGCCCGGCACCGCAGCGAGACCCGGGTGCGGCAGTTCGTCGCGGACGCCAGCCACGAACTGCGCACCCCGCTGGCCTCGATCCGTGGCTACGCCGAGCTGACCCGGCGCAGCCGGGACGTCGCGCCGCCGGACATCGCGCACGCCATGAGCCGGGTGGAGTCCGAGGCAGGCCGGATGACCACACTGGTCGACGACCTGCTGCTGCTGGCGCGCCTCGACGCCGGCCGGCCGCTGGAATCGGCCGAGGTGGACCTGACCCGGCTGGCGGTGGATGCGACCAGTGACGCGCACGCCGCCGGGCCGCGGCACCGCTGGCAGCTCGATGTCCCCGACGAACCGGTGGTGGTGCTGGGCGACGCCCCCCGGCTGCATCAGGTGGTGACGAACCTCCTGGCCAACGCCCGGACCCATACTCCGCCCGGCACCACCGTCCGGATTTCCCTGCGCCAGCAAGCCAATTACGCGACACTCACCGTCCGCGACGACGGGCCCGGGATCTCGGCGGAGCTGATGCCCGACGTCTTCGAGCGGTTCTCCCGCGGCGAGCAGTCACGCTCGCGGACCGCCGGCAGCACCGGCCTCGGCCTGGCTATCGTGGCGGCGGTGGTAGCCGCGCACCACGGCCGGATCGTGGTGGAGAGCCGGCCCGGTGACACGGTGTTCACCGTCGAGTTGCCGATCCATGGCCACCGTCAAGTTGGCGCACAGACTCCGGCAAGCTTGGCCGGCAACGCTGTCTGACATGAGCGCACATACCCTTACCGCACAAGCCCCTGCCGCATCGGGCCCGGCTCCGTCCTCGCCGCCGGTCAGCCGCCGGGCCAGCAGGTTCGGCGCCCTGGTCCGGGGCCGGGCCACCGATCCGGCCTGGGTCCGGCCGTCGGTGCTCGGCCTGCTGCTGGCCACCGCGGTGCTCTACCTGTGGGGCCTGGGAGCCTCCGGATGGGCCAACTCGTTCTACTCGGCGGCGGCCCAGGCGGGCTCGGCCAGCTGGAAGGCGCTGTTCTTCGGATCATCCGACGCCGCCAACTCGATCACCGTCGACAAGCCACCGGCTGCCTTGTGGATCATGGCGCTGTCGGTCCGGATCTTCGGCCTGAGCTCCTGGAGCGTGCTCGTTCCACAGGCCCTGGAGGGCGTCGCCGCGGTCGGCCTGCTGTACCTGACGGTGCGGCGCACCTCGGGCCCGGCGGCCGGCCTGATCGCCGGCGCGGTGCTGGCCACCAGCCCGGTCGCGGCGCTGATGTTCCGCTTCAACAACCCGGACTCGCTGCTCGTGCTGCTGATGGTCGCCGGCGCGTATTGCCTGGTCCGGGCGCTGGAAACCGCCTCGACGAAGTGGCTGATGCTGGTCGGCGTGCTGACCGGCTTCGGGTTCCTCACCAAGATGCTGCAGGCGCTGCTGGTGGTCCCGGCGTTCGCGCTGGTGTACCTGCTGGCCGCCCCCAACCCGGTGCGCAACCGGATCGGCCAGCTGCTGGCCGCCGGCGCCGCCCTGATCGCCTCGGCCGGCTGGTGGATCGCGATCGTCTCGCTGACCCCCGCCGCCTACCGCCCCTACATCGGTGGCTCGCAGGACAACTCGATCCTGGAACTCACCCTCGGCTACAACGGCTTCGGCCGGCTGACCGGCAACGAGACCGGCAGCGTCGGCGGTGGCGGGGGCGCAGGCGGACGGTGGGGCAGCACCGGCGCCCTGCGGCTGTTCGGCTCGGAGATGGGTACCCAGATCTCGTGGCTGCTGCCGTCGGCCCTGCTGCTGCTCGGTGCCGGACTGTGGTTCACCCGCCGGGCGGTACGCACCGACTCCAGCCGGGCGGCGCTGCTGCTCTGGGGCGGCTGGCTGCTGGTCACCGGCCTGGTGTTCAGCTACGCCAAGGGAATCATCCACCCGTATTACACCGTGGCGCTGGCACCGGCGATCGGCGGCGTCATCGGCGTCGCCGCCACCGTGCTGTGGCGCAACCGCGACCGGCCGCTGGCCACCGGGCTGCTCGCGGCCGGCGTGCTGCTGGCCGGGGTCTGGGAATTCGTGCTGCTGGACCGGACCCCGACCTGGCTGCCGTGGCTGCGCTACGCCGTCCTGATGGCTGCTGCCGGCAGCGCCCTGATGCTGCTGGTGGTATCCCGGCTGGCTCGCCGGGCCGGGCTGGTGGTGGTCGCGGTCGCGCTGATGGCCTCGCTGGCCGGTCCCACCGCCTACGCGGTGTCGACGGCCCGGACACCGCACACCGGTTCGATCCCGAGCGCCGGCCCGGCGGGTGCCGGCGGTCCCGGTGGCCAGCGGTTCAACGGGCAGCGCCCGGGCGGCTTCACCCCGCCCGCGCCGCCGGCCGGTGGCTTGCCTCCCGGCCAGGTGCCGGGTGCCGGCGCGACCAACGGTGGCAACCGCACCGGTGGGGTGGGCGGACTGCTGAATGCCAGCACCCCGTCCGCGGCGGTGGTCAGCGCGCTGAAGGCCGACTCGGCGAGCTACACCTGGGTGGCCGCGGCAGTGGGCTCCAACAGCGCCGCCGGATTCCAGCTGGCGACCGAGCAAGCCGTGATGGCGATCGGCGGCTTCAACGGCAGTGACCCGTCGCCCAGCCTCGCCGAGTTCCAGGCGCTGGTGTCCGCCGGCAAGATCCACTACTTCATCGGTGGCGGTGGCTTCGGCGGTGGCTTCGGCAACCAGAGCGGCGGCAGCAACTCCTCCGCGCAGATCAGCAGCTGGGTGCAGAGCAGCTTCACCGCGGTGACCGTCGGCGGCACCACCCTGTACGACCTCACCCAATCCACCGGCTGACCCACCGGCCGGCCCGCAGGCAGTGCGGCCCCGCAGCGCGACATCACCCTCCTGGCGCTGCGGGGCCGCACTATCCGCTGGCAGGGGCTTTTCGCTGGCACCTGGCGTGATACCGACCGATCGGAATGTTTGGGCGCGGCACATCGCCTTCGGTTAAAGCAGATTCACAGGCTCGCCACAACGACCCGCCAGCGGCGCGACCGAGGCTTGTGCCATGACTTCGCTTGCAGAGCTGAACGCACTTGCCGTCCAGCCGGAATCCGATCGGCTGACCCTCGACGTCACCATCCCGGTCTTCAACGAGGAAGCCGACCTGGCACCGTGCGTGCGGCGCCTGCACGCCCACCTGGAGCGGCACTTCCCGTACCAGTTCGTGATCACCATCGCCGACAACGCCAGCACCGACTCGACGCCGCTGGTGGCGGCCCGGCTGAGCCGCGAGCTGCCCGGCGTGCAGCACATCCGGCTGGAGCAGAAGGGCCGTGGCCGGGCGCTGAGCGCGGTGTGGCTGGCCTCGCGGGCCGACGTGGTGGCCTACATGGACGTGGACCTGTCCACCGACCTGAACGCTCTGCTGCCGCTGGTCGCCCCGCTGATCTCAGGGCATTCGGACGTCGCCATCGGCTCGCGGCTGTCGCGGCACAGCAGGGTGGTGCGCGGCACCAAGCGCGAGCTGATCTCCCGCTGCTACAACCTGATCCTGCGCGGCACCCTGCTCACCCGGTTCTCCGACGCCCAGTGCGGGTTCAAGGCGGTGCGCGCCGAGGTCGCTCGCAAGCTGCTGCCGCTGGTGCGGGACACCGGCTGGTTCTTCGACACCGAGCTGCTGGTGCTGGCCGAGCGCTGCGGGCTGCGGATCCATGAGGTGCCGGTGGACTGGGTCGATGATCCGGACTCCCGGGTGGACATCGTCAGCACCGCGCTGGCCGACCTGCGCGGCGTGGCACGGCTGGGCCGGGCGCTGGCGACCGGTGCGTTGCCGGTGGCCGAGCTCCGGGCCCAGTTCGGCCGGCAGCCGCTGGCGATTCCGGGCACGCCCGGGGTCGCCCCGGGACTGCTGCGCCAGCTTGTCCGGTTCGGCGCCGTCGGGGTGGTCAGCACGCTCGCCTACCTGCTGCTGTTCTGGTTCGGCCGCGGCCCGCTGGGCGCGCAGCTGGCCAACCTTGTCGCGTTGCTGGTCACGGCCGTGGCCAACACCGCGGTCAACCGGCGATTCACCTTCGGCATCACCGGGCCGGCCGACGCCGGCCGGCACCAGCTGCAGGGACTGGTGGTGTTCGGGCTCGGGCTGGCTCTCACCAGCGGCGCGCTCGGGTTGCTGCACGCGGTCAACCCGGCGCCGCACCCGGGGCTGGAAGTCAGCGTGCTGGTGCTGGCCAACCTGGCAGCGACGGTGTTGCGGTTCGTCCTGCTACGGGGCTGGGTATTCGGTCGCGACACCGAGCCGCGGTCCGGCGCGGGCCGCTGGTCAGCGCCTTGACCGTCGACGGGCTGCGCACCGTAGGAGCGCCGTTCGGCTAGCAGTACTCTTCGATTGCCAGCATGACGGTTCTCGCGTCATCCCGGTACTTGTAGGCAACGAAATCCTCGAAAGGATTGTCGGTCGGCTTCCCGCTCATCACGGGTTCCATCCGAGCCCAGAGAGCCTCGCGAGCCTCGATCTCGATGTCGGTCGGCTCGAGTCCGTAGAAGAGGACGACCCGGACCGCAGGGTCATGGATCAGCCGTCGGACGGCCTTCTTCTCCAGCACGTCATTGCCGATCCGCCGCCAGACCTTCCCGCCGCTGTCGGTCCATGACTTCAAGTGGCTAGGCTGCGGCCAGAATTCCTCGGTCACGCGGGGCATACTGCCAGACGCATCCGGCGATTCGTGCTGCTACGGGGCCGGGTGTTCGGTACCGAAGCCGGGCGGCGGGCCATCTGAGAGCTGACCGCCCGAGAGCGCACCGCCGCCCGAGAGCGCACCGCCCGACCCGGACAGCGCACCGCCGCCCGAGAGCGCACCGCCCGACCCGGACAGCGGACTGCCGGAGAGCGGATCGGCCGGCGGAATGCTGCCGGCCGGGCTGGCCTGCGCTGACCCGACGGTGCCGTCGCCGTAGAACTGGTCGTGGGCCTTGCGGGACGAGCACA
>DASZEI010000104.1:0-14458 GCA_035940975.1 Jatrophihabitans sp.
GCAGCTGCTGGCCGCGCTGCGCACGCTGCCCCGCGACGAGCTGCTCGAGGCACCCGCGCCGGACCTGCTCAAGCTTGCCCAGCTGGTGGTGAACCGGGCCGAGCGCGGTGGCATCGGGGTGTTCGCCCGGGTCCATCTCAACCGGGACTTCGTCACCGTCCTGGTGTACTTCCCCGGCGACCGGCTCGGACCGGAAACCCGGCGCAAGGTGCGCGAGGTGGTGCTGGCGAACTGGCCGGGCAATATCATCGGCCGCGACGACCGGATCGTCGAGCTCGGCATGGCGCGGATGCAGTTCCTGATCGCGCTGCGGCCCGGCGAGGAGGTTCCCAACCCGGACCGATCCGCGGTCGAGTCCACCGTCGCCCAGGTCACCCGCCGGTGGAGCGACGACCTGGCCGACCTGTTGACCCTCGGCGTCGGTGAGCAGGAGGCCGACCGGCTGCTGCGCCGGTACTCCGGGGCCTTTCCGGAGGCGTACAAGGAGGATTTCGGCGCGTCCACGGCCGTGGTCGACCTGCGCCGGCTGGAGGCGCTGCCCGATCTCGACGGCCTGAGCTTCGAGGTCTACACGCCGGCCGCCGACGATCCGGCCGACCGCCGGCTCAAAATCTTCCGGACCGGCACCCCGCTGTCGCTGGGCCGGACGCTTCCGATGCTGGAGCTGATGGGCATCGAGGTGCTCGACGAGCGGCCCTACGAGGTAGAGCGCACCGACGGCACCTCGTCCTGGATCTATGACTTCGGGCTCAAGCTGGGTGAGGGGGTGGACTTCTCACCCGAGCGCTCGGCGGCCGTGATCGACACCCTGCGGGTGCTGTGGGCCGGCGGCGTCGAGCAGGACGGCTTCAACGCCCTGGTGGTGCGGGCCGGCCTGACCTGGCAGCAGGTCACCGTGCTGCGGGCCTACGCCAAGTACCTGCGACAGGCCGGCAGCACCTTCAGCCAGGGCTACATCGAGCAGACCCTGAGCCAGCACACCGGCATCGCCGCGCTGCTGGTGGAGCTGTTCGACGCCCGGTTCAACCCCGAGCGCGAGGATCCGGCCGACGCTGGCAGCCCAACAGCGGGCACCGAGCTGCAGGACGGCATCCGGGCCGAGATCGACGAGGCGCTGGCCGGGGTGTCGAGCCTGGACCAGGACCGCATCCTGCGCTCGCTGCTCAGCCTGGTCACCGCCACCCTGCGCACCAACTACTACCGCCGCGACGAGGCGGGCGCCGGCCCGGAGACCTTCGCGGTCAAGCTGGACCCGCACGCCGTGGCGGAGCTGCCCGAGCCCCGGCCGCTGTACGAGATCTGGGTGTACTCGCCGCGGGTCGAGGGGGTGCACCTGCGCTTCGGCCCGGTGGCCCGCGGCGGGCTGCGCTGGTCCGATCGCCGGGAGGACTTCCGCACCGAGGTGCTGGGCCTGGTCAAGGCGCAGATGGTCAAGAACGTCGTGATCGTGCCGGTCGGCTCCAAGGGCGGTTTCGTAGCCAAGCGGCTGCCCGACCCGGCGGTGGACCGCGACGCGTGGCTGGCCGAGGGCATCGCCTGCTACAAGAGCTTCATCACCTCGCTGCTGGAGCTGACCGACAACTTCCGCCGGGACTCCCAGGGCAACCAGTACGTCGCGAAGCCTCCTGCTACCCGTTGTTATGACAATGACGACCCGTACCTGGTGGTGGCGGCCGACAAGGGCACCGCCACCTTCTCCGACATCGCCAACGGAATCGCGATCGAGCGCGGCTTCTGGCTCGGCGACGCCTTCGCCTCCGGCGGCTCGGTGGGCTATGACCACAAGGCGATGGGCATCACCGCCCGGGGTGCCTGGGAGTCGGTGAAGTACCACTTCCGCGAGCTGGGCCTCGACACCCAGGCGCAGGACTTCACCGTGGTCGGCATCGGCGACATGTCGGGTGACGTGTTCGGCAACGGGATGCTGCTGTCGGAGCACATCAAGCTGGTGGCCGCCTTCGACCACCGCCACATCTTCCTCGACCCGGACCCGGATCCGGCGGCCTCGTTCACCGAGCGCCGCAGGCTGTTCGAACAGCCCCGCTCGAGCTGGGCGGACTACAACTCCGAGCTGCTGTCCACCGGCGGCGGCGTGTTCCCCCGGACCCAGAAGACCATCGAGGTCTCGGCCGAGGCCGCCGAGGCGCTGGGCATCGCCGCCGGCACGGGCAAGATGACGCCGACCGAACTGATCCACGCGATCATCACCGCCCCGGTGGACCTGCTCTGGAACGGTGGCATCGGCACCTACGTCAAGGCCTCCACCGAGTCGCACGCGGACGCCGGCGACAAGGCCAACGACGCCCTGCGGGCCGCCGGCAGCGAGCTGCGGGCCCGGGTTGTCGGTGAGGGCGGCAACCTCGGCTTCACCCAGCTGGGCCGGATCGAGTTCGCCCGCGCCGGCGGCCGGATCAACACCGACGCCATCGACAACTCCGCAGGCGTGGACACCTCCGACCACGAGGTGAACATCAAGATCCTGCTCGACCACGCGGTGCAGGCCGGCGAGCTGGACCTGGCCGGCCGCAACAGCCTGCTCGCCTCGGTCACCGACGAGGTCGCGGCGCTGGTACTGCGCGACAACTACGAGCAGAACGTGCTGCTCGGGGTGGCCCGGCACGGCGCCAAGGCGCTGATGTCGGTGCACCGGCGGCTGATCCGCGAGCTGGAGAAGGCCGGCAAGCTGCACCGCGACCTGGAGTTCCTGCCCACCGACAAGGAGCTGGCCACTCGCGAGGCCGAAGGCACCGGTTTGACCTCGCCGGAGCTCGCGGTGCTGACCGCCTACGTCAAGATCGTGCTCGCCGAGCGGCTGGGTGCCTCGACGCTGCCGGACGAGCCGTGGTTCGGCCGGGTGCTGCGCTCCTACTTCCCGCACCCGATCGCCGAGCGGTTCGCCGACAAGCTGGCCGAGCACCCGCTGCACCGCCAGATCATCACCACCTGCGTGGTCAACGACCTGGTCAACCGGGGCGGCTCGACCTTCGTGTTCCGGGCCCAGGAGGAGACCGCGGCCGACGCCGCCCAGCTCGCCCGGGCCTACACGGTGACCCGCGAGGTGTTCGGCCTGGAGCAGATCTGGGCCAGCCTGGAGGCGCTGGACAACCAGGTCAGCACCGACGCCCAGCACATCGGCTACCGCGAGGTGCGCCGGACGATGGACCGTGCGGTGCGCTGGCTGGTGGACGTCCGGTTCCCGATCAGCGACGTGGCCGCCGAGATCGAGCGGTTCGGTCCCACCGTCGCGCAGCTGAAGCCGAAGATCCCGGAGCTGCTGCGCGGCCGGGAGCGGGAGAACCTCTACGCCGACGTCGACCGGCTGGTCGGGCACGGCCTGCCGCGCGAGCTGGCGCTGCAGATCTCCTGCCTGCTCATGGCGTTCCTGCTGCTGGACGTGGTCGAGATCGCGGTCGCCAACGGCCGGCCGCCCGCCGAGGTCGCCGACCTGCACTTCGCGCTGTCGGAACGGTTGAGCGTCGACGACATCCTTTCCGCCGTCACCGCCCTGCCCCGTGACGACCGGTGGTCGGCACTGGCCCGGGCCGCGATCCGGCACGACGTGTACGCCGCGCTGGCCGCGGTCACCGCCTCGGTGCTCAAGGACACCGACCCGTCGCTGCTGGCCACCGAGCGGCTGACGAACTGGGCCGAGCAGAACCCGGAGCGGGTCGAGCGGGCCCGGAGCACCTTCGCCGACGCGCTGTCTCGGGACCAGGTGGACCTGGCGACGCTGTCGGTGGTGCTGCGGGTGATGCGTGGGTTGCCGTCCTCGGCGGCGCGGTCGGCAACCTGAAGCATTCGCTCAGGCGTCCCGAGCCGATCCGCTCAGGCGGGCGTCCGCGCGGGCATGCGGGTGCGGGCCCAGACGGTGGTGGCGCCGTCCTCGGCGGCCACCCCCCAGCTGTCGGCGAGCTCGGCCACGATCCGCAGGCCGCGGCCGTCGACGTCCTGGCCGCCGGCCCGCCGCGCCGAGATCCGGCCGGCCGCACCACCGTCGGTCACCGAGATCTGGTAGCCGTCGGAGTCCACCGACCACCGCACCGCCAGCTGCCCGGACGGCAACGGGGCGGCGTGCCGGACCGCGTTGCCGACCAGCTCGCTGGCGATCAGCGCCGCGTCCAGGGCCCGCTCTCCGGTCAGGCCGGCGTCCCCGAAGGCGGCCAGCACGCTACGGCGCGCGATGGCGGCACTGCCCGGTGCATGCCGAACCCACAACGTGGACAATTGAGCCGACCTTCGATGTCGCGCAGCGCACTCGACTAGCGACACTGCTGATGTCAGGTTTGTACCCAGCTATCCCCCGGGATAAACATTGCCTTCGCAATGACTTTGGGCGACTGTGCGGTCGCTGACCGTGCCGGCGATCCGCAGCTGGGTTGCCTCGTCGACGTGCGGAGGTGCGTGCAAGATGGAGGGACATGGAAACGATCGGAAGAATTCTCGCTCCCGACATCGTGGCTCTCGTTGGACGTTCGGTGCCTGTGATGACGACGTGGCGAGCGCCAAACTCGTTTCCTGCTCGAGTCGGTCGGCACGAGGGCAATGCACTGTTCGAAGCGCGGGGCAGTGTGAACTGGGCTAGCCGACTCTGGGCGCAGCGATCACCATGGGTTCAAGGCCGACCTCCGCGTGTACTGCTGGTGTCGATTGTGAGACGGCTGACGGCTTGCCGGTTGCTTGAGGGCGCGAGTGCTCCGCTCGCCCCGGCGCACGTGGATGGCGAGTCATTGGATGCTGACGGCACGTCCGGCCATGCTGTTCTCGCCAAGAGGCGTGCCAGCGCGGCGCTCGGCCCCGCGGTCGGCTGCGGGATTCTGAGGTGTGAAGCTTGAGCAGGAATTGTTCGCCAAGGTGGGGGCGTTGATGATGCCAGATGCAACGCCGTGGGGAGCGAGGGAGATTCTGCACTTCACTCACATCAATAACCTGACTGAGATAGTCCGCCAGGGTGAGGTTTACTGCGATGCGGTCGCGCGAAACGGTGCGGTGCAGGTGGAGGCGGGCGACCCAGCCATCAAAGAGCGGCGTCGCAGGCGGATCGTCAACGCCGGGCCGGGCGGCTTCGTCGGTGACTATGTGCCGTTCTACTTCGCGCCGCGCTCGCCGATGATGTACCGCATCGCGTGCGACTGCCGTGATTCGGTTCCGGACCGCTATCAGGGTGGTGATCGTGAACTGGTGTACCTATTATCTACCGTCGAGAATGTGCTCGACCACGACCTCGACTGGGTGGCGAGCGACGGCAACGCGGCGACAGGAACGACGAGCTTTTTCGATGATCCGCATGAGGCGGAGGCGTCGATCGACTGGCCGTTGATGCGAGCCACTATGTGGAATGACACAGCCGACGACCTCGACCGGCAGCGTCGCCGAATGGCTGAGTTTCTCGTACACCAACGGGTGCCGCTGACCTTGTTCGATCAAGTGGCCATCTACAGTGACGCCTATGTCGAGGCCGTCCGAGCCGCGCTCACGGGGTCTCATCTCGCTGGCCGCATACTCGTCAGACCCGCCTGGTACTACGGGTACCAAAGACGGGGGTGAGTCGTGACTGAAGAGGGACGCGGCAATATGCTGACAGCGGACGTCAATGCGCTTGTCAACACGGTCAACACGGTGGGTGTGATGGGTAAGGGCATCGCGTTGCAGTTTCGTCGCGCCTTCCCAGCCAACTACAAGGCCTATCAGAAGGCCTGTGCGCGAGGCGAGGTCACCCTTGGCCGCATCTACGTGTTCGACACTGGGCAGCTCATGTCCCGCCGGTACGTCCTGAACTTCCCGACCAAAGAACACTGGCGTAGCAAGTCTCGATTGCCTGATATCGAAGCAGGTTTGGAAGATCTGGTTCGGGTGGTGACCGAGCTCGGCATAGAGTCGGTAGCGATTCCTGCGCTCGGTTGTGGCAACGGCGGTCTCGATTGGGCTGTCGTGAAGCCGCTGATCGAACGCGCGTGCGCGCGGATGCCGCGAGTCCGGTGCGTGATCTTTCCGCCGTCTGGCGCGCCCTCGGCTGCCGAGATGCCTAACGCGACTAGGCGACCGGAACTCACCCCGTTGCGCGCCTTGCTCGTGATGGCAATCGCTCGATATCACGATCACGCACGGTTGCAGCAAGTAAGCGACGGGGTCAGCGAGTTAGAGATCCAGAAGCTTGCTTACTTCCTGCAGGTTGTCGGCGCAGCGCTTCCCCTGAGCTTCACCAAGGGGCGTTATGGGCCGTATGATGAGAGGCTTCCGTACGTCCTCGATGCCCTCGAAGGCCACTATCTCGTCGGCTTTGGGGATCGCTCCGCGCATGTAACCGACCTTGTGCCGATCAAGCCCCTCGGTGATGCCATCGAAGTCGCGGCTGCGGGTTTGAAGCAGGCCCCCGAAGATGTCAACCGTCTCGAGGATGTTCTTCATCTGGTCGACGGCTTCGAGACGCCCTACAGCTTGGAACTGCTTGCGACGGTGCATTTCGCAGCAATGCAGGAGCCGCAGTCTGGCGATCCTGATGTGTTGTCAACCCGGGTCTCGGGATGGAACCTGCGGAAGGCTCGGCTGTTCAGCTCGCAACACGTGCGCATCGCAGCGGAGCGCCTCGCGGAGCGTGGTTTGCTGCCCACATGACGGGAACCCAGGACGACTTGCACTAGCCGTAAGCACGCCCTGCGGCTGACCTTGGCCTGGTTACGAGCCCGTGCAACGACGTGCCAGACGGTCAGCCTGCAACGGCAGACGGATCCAACTGGACGCACGACGAACCTAGCTGAACCGAAAGACCGGTGCAGGCACGCCCGCGCCAGCAACGATACCGCCGCACGCCACTAGCACCGCCGGTGTTTAGGTCAGGCCCGCACCGGCTGAATACTCAGCCGGTCGCCTACCGCAGCTGGGCCAGCACCGCGGCCGGCCGGTTGGTGATGATCGCGTCCACCCCGAGTTCGCGGACCAGCTCGACGTCCTCGGGCTCGTCCACCGTCCAGCAGAACACCCGGTTGCCGGCCTGGTGGGCCCGCTTGACGTAGTCGGGCTCCGCGCGCAGCATCCGGATGCCGGGGCCGCCGATGTGCACCCCGGCCGGCAGCGAACCGTCCCTGCGCAGCGGGATCAGGCGCTCCATCAGCAGCGTCAGCGGCACCGAGGGCGCCAGCTGGCGGATCCGGCGCAGCGCCGTCGGCGCGAAGCTCATGATGGTCACCGGGTGCCGGTCGGGCTCCAGCCCGTCAGGGGCCGCCGCCTCCCCGTCGCCGGCCCAGCCGAAGCGCTGCAGCAGCCGTACCAGCTCCTTCTCCACCAGCCCGCCGTAGCGGGTCGGGTGCTTGGTCTCGATCAGCAGCCGCAACGGCCGGTCGGCGTCGGCGACCACACCCAGCAGCATCTCCAGGGTCAGCACCGCTGAGCTGCCCGGGGTTTCACGGTCGGGGGCGACGCCGTCCAGGTACGGCGAGTCGGTCACCAAGTCGTCGGCCGAACTGGGCAGCTCGTCGTGCCACGATCCGAAGTCCAGCGCCTGCAGGCCCGACAGGTCGAGCTCGCTGACGATGCCGCTGCCGTTGGAGGTGCGGTTGACGGTCCGGTCGTGCACGCAGACCAGGTGGCCGTCGCGGGTCAGCCGGACGTCGCATTCCAGGCCGTCGGCGCCGGTGTCGATCGCGGCCAGGTAGGCGGGCAGGGTGTGTTCGGCGACGGCGCCGGATGCCCCCCGGTGCGCGATCACCAGCGGGTTCGGGTTCGGCTCCAGGACCGGACGGCTCCGGTAGCGCGACAGCGGGCGTGCCATGGCGCTAGCTGGGGCGTGGACGGTCGCCGTCGGGGGGTAGCGGCGGTGGGCCGGGTGGTCGGCCGTCGTCGCCGGTGCCGGAATCGGTGGTCGGCTGCGGCCGCACGGGGATGTCGTGGTCGACACCCGGGACCGGACGTGGCCCGAATACGTTCACAGCCTCAAGTGTGCCCCCATCGGGTGGCCGATGGGAGCCCGCCTCGCCGAAATTGTCCTTACCTCGTGCTCACTTCGGCAGCGCTCACTTCACCAGCCGGGACAACCGGCGGTCAGCCAGGTTCTTGCCGCCGGTCTGGCAGGTCGGGCAGTACTGCAGCGACTTGTCGGCGAAGGACACCTCGCGCACCGTGTCGCCGCACACCGGGCACGGCAGCCCGGTACGGGCGTGCACGGCCAGGCCGCTGCGCTTCTCCGACTTCAGGGTGGCAGCCCGCTGGCCCACCGACCGGGCCACCGCGTCGTTGAGTGTGTCGCGCATCGCGGTGTAGAGGGTGCTGACCTGCGACTCGGTGAGCCGGGCCGCGATCGCGAACGGCGAGATCCTGGCCGCGTGCAGGATCTCGTCGGAGTAGGCGTTGCCGATGCCGGCCAGGATCGACTGGGTGGTCAGGACGCCCTTGATCTGGGCACGCTGGTCGGCCAGCAGGGCGGCGAAGGCATCGAGGTCGATCCGCATCGCGTCGGGGCCCAGCCGGGCGATGCCGGGGACGTCCAGCGGGTCGCGCACCAGGTAGACCGCCAGCCGCTTCTGGGTACCGGCCTCGGTCAGGTCGAAGCCGGCGGGCGGCTCGTCCGGTGCGTCGTCGGCTTCGTCCGGATCGAAGGGGGGTGCCAGGTGCAGCCGGAACGCCAGCGGCCCGCGGCCAGGCTTGGGCGGCACCGGCGAGAGCTTGTCCCGCCACTGCAGCCAGCCGGCGCGGGACAGGTGGGTGACCAGGTGCAGGCCGTCCACTTCGAGGTCGAGGAACTTGCCGTACCGGCTGGCGCCGGTCACGCTCAGCCCGTTGAGCGCGGCCAGCGGCGGGTCGAAGGTCTTGATGACGCTGAAGGCCGCCACGTCGGAGCGGATCACGGTGCGTCCGACGGCGTGCTCGCGCAGGAAAGCGGCCAGCGCCTCGACCTCCGGTAGTTCCGGCATGGCTGTGAGCCTAGTCGCGGCTCGTTAGGCTGAGCCGGTGGCAGGGGTGGCACGGCGGCGTTTCGGCCGGCGCGGGACAGGAGTGGCCGTGCGGCCGATTTCGCGGCTCCGCCGGCTGGCCGCGGCGGTGCTCGTCCTGCTGCTGGTGTGGCTGGCCGCCTGCTACCTGGTGGTGATCAGGCCGCGGGTGAACCGGCCGGTGCCCAGCGACGCGATCCTGGTGCTCGGCTCGCCCACCGTGGACGGCCGGCTGGAGGAGGGACTGCGGCTGGCCGACGCCGGTTACGCCGACACCCTGGTGATCTCGATCGGTTGGGCCAAGGGCCGGCAGCGGATCGCGGCCTGCGACGACGACGACCCCCGCTACCGGGTGATCTGCTTCCAGCCCGATCCGACGACCACCCGTGGCGAGGCCGAGGAGTTCGGCCGGCTGGCCCGCGAGCGGCACTGGAGTTCGGTGCTGGTGGTGACCTCGGTCTACCACGTGTCCCGGGCCCGGCTGATCGTCGACCGCTGCATGCCGGGCACGGTGCGGATGGTGGCCACGCCCGCCAGGCCGTCGCCGCGGGGATGGGCCTACCAGTTCCTCTACCAGACCGGCGGCTTCGCCAAGGCCCTGCTGCACCGGTCCTGCTGACCAGCGCCGGCGCGGGAACTCCCTCCGGTCAGTCCAGGCGGCCCGACCCGCGCGCCCGGCCGGCGCACTCGGCGCCTTGGCCGCTCAGCGGCGGACCGACACCGTCACGGTGAACTTCGGGTCGCGGTGGGCCTGCCGGGTGCTGCCGACAGAGCGCTCCAGGTTGCGCCGGTGGTCCAGGTGCGAGTTGTACACCGTCCACAACTGCCCGCCCGGTCGGAGCACCCGGCCGGCCGCCCGGAACAGCTTGTGCGCCGCGGCCGGCGTGACGGCGGTGCCCACGTGGAACGGCGGGTTGCAGACGATCAGGTCGGCGCTGGCGTCGGCGAATCCGCTGAGCGCGTCCGTCCGCCGCACGCTGACCCGATCGGCCAGCTCGTTGGCCTGCATCGTTGCCGCCGCCGAGGCCACCGCGGCGGCGGACTCGTCGGTGGCGATCACCCGCAGGTCCGGACGCGCCCGGGCCAGCGCGGCCGCCAGGATCCCGGTGCCGCAGCCCAAGTCGATGGCGGTGCTGGACTCGGGTGCCATCCGGTCCAGGACGGTCAGCAACCGGCGGCTGCCGAGGTCGAGTGCGGCGCCGGCGAACGCCCCGCCGTGCGCGCACACCCACAGCCCCATCTCCTCCAGGTACTCCCGGCGCGGGAAGCTCACCGCGACGCTGTCGGCGCGCGGGTCCCGCGCCGCGATGACCCGTGATTTCTGCCGGGCCAGGCCCGCCCGGACGTCGCTGAAGGACGCCCGCAGCACCTCGTTCATGGTCAGGCTCAGGTGCTTGACCCGGCCGCCGAGGTAGACGGTGACGCCCGGCTCGGCGTGCCGGGCGATCAGTTGGGTGGTCTCGCGCAGCGCGTCGATGCTCTTGGGCGCCTGGATCAGCACCACGGCGGCTCCGCTGAACAGCTCACTGTCCAGCGCCAGGTTGCGGTACCGGCCGGTGAGCCCGAGCCGCTGAGCGTTGTCGGCCAACGCCAGCTCCCCGGACAGCGGGTCCTGATGCACCCGCAGGCCGACGAGCCCGTGCAGCGCCGCGGCGCCCAGGGTCAGCGCGCCGTAGCGGTCGCCGACCACCGCGACCTGGCCCGGCCCGGCAGCCGCCAGCGAGGACGCGGCGGTGTCCAGCAACAGCCGGTCGGTGGCATCCACCGCATGCAGATTGGCCGCCTCCACGTCCGGAAAGCGTCGCAGCCGGCCGAAGTCGAAGCCCGCGCCGGTCATCGGGCGAGCATGTCATCCAACGCGCTGTAGCGGAGCAGGCGGTTCGCGAGACGGTGCCAGCCGCTCGCTGCTAGCCTCGCCGTCGTCGAAAGTGGCCCACCATCGACGACAGGGCCAGGGGAGTGTCGATGAGCCAGCTGAGGACCAACGGGCGGCGGGTGCTGGAAGCCCATCTGCAGAACACCAGCATCCGCGCGATCAGCGGGTCGATGGTGGCCTACGACGGGCAGGTGCAGTTCAAGAGCGCCGGCCTCGGCGGTGGCGAGGGCATGATGGCCGGCCTGAAGCGCAAGGCCACCGGTGAGTCGCTGTCACTGATGGAGTGCACCGGGTCCGGGGTCGTCTACTTCGCCCTCGACGCCCAGGACATCACGCTGGTCGAGCTGAACAACGAGACGCTGCAGGTGGAGTCCCGCCAGCTGCTCGCCCTGGTGGGCCAGCTGAAGATGAATGTGAAGTTCGCCGGCGTCCGCGGCGCCGCCACCGGGCAGGGGCTGTTCACCACGACGGTGACCGGGACGGGGCAGGTGGCGATCCTGTCCGCCGGTGGTCCGTTGATCGGCCTCGAGGTCTCGTCCCAGTACCCGCTGGTGGTCGATCCGGACGCGTTCGTCGCGGCCCGTGGCCAGCTGAACCAGTCCTTCGTCACCGACATCTCCTGGGCCGCGGTCCTGGGCGAGGGCAGCGGCGAGCCGTTCTCGCTGCGCTGGGACGGTCAGGGCGTCGTCTACATCCAGCCCGCGGAGCGGCCATGACGTTCGAGAAGGTCAACTCCAAGGTCGTCAAGATCAACCTGGCGGCCAGCGGCGACGTGCTGGCCCGCAAGGGCGCGATGCTCTTCTACACCGGGGACGTCCGGTTCATCCCGCACGGCCCGGGCGGTGCTGCCGGCGGCGGTGCCATGGGAGCCATGGGCGGGGTGATCGGCATGGCCGGGCGTGCCATGGCAGGCGAGCACCAGGTCATGATGGCCGCCACCGGCAACGGCGAGGTGCACTACGGCCGGGCGGGGCTGCACGTGACGGTGGTGCCGCTGCAGGGCAACCAGCTGGTGGTCGAGTCCAGCCGGCTGCTGGCCCACACGGCGAACCTGCAGTCCGCGGTCGTGCCGCTGTCCTCGGGCGGTTCCGGCGGTGGCGGGCTGCGCGGGATGGTCCGCGGCGCCGTCACGGGCCAGGGCATGTTCACCACCCAGCTCTCCGGCCACGGCGCGGTGGTGCTGCTCAGCCACGGCGGCACGATCGAGCTGCCGGTCCGGGCCGGCGGCGGCGTCTTCGTCGACCCGCAGGCCTACGTGGGGCACCTGGGAAACGTCCAGGTCAAGCTCGCGGCCAAGGTGGGCTGGCGGGACGCGGTGGGCCGGGGAGGAGGAGAGGCCATGCAACTCGAGCTGAGCGGTGACGGCGTCGTCTACGTCCAGGCATCGGAGCAGAAGCTATGACGATCGCGGTGCACAACCCGGCAACGCTCCCCGACAACGACAACGTGCCGGACAACCCGTACGCGTACTCGCTGGAGATCACCAAGCCCTGGTTCATGACCAAGGGCGCCATGATCGCCTTCTACGGCTCGCTGCAGTTCGTCGCCGTCCGCGGCCGGGGCCTGAGCGGGATGATCTTCCAGATGGTCACCTCCCAGTTCTCCTCGCCGCTGTACGCGCAGGACTGGGTGGTGGCCGAGGGGCACGGCAAGCTGGTGCTGGGCGACCGGGGCTATGAGATCAACTCCTACGACCTGGACGACGGCAACCTCACCATCAGGGCCTCGAACCTGCTGGCGTTCGAGGGGAGCCTGGTGCTGCAGCAATCGATCGTGCCCGGTTTCCTGACCCTGGTGGGGACCGGCAAATTCCTCGCCTCGTCCTCGGGTGCGGTGATGTTCGCCGAACCGCCGCTGCGCGTCGACCCGGAGGCGCTGCTGGGCTGGGCGGACTGCCCGAGCCCGAGCCACCGCTACGACGCGGGCTGGATGGCGGGCTTCCTCGGCTCGGCGATGGCCATGCTCGGCGCCTCCTCCGGTGAGGAGCGCCAGTTCGACTTCACCGGCAGCGGGACGGTTCTGATCCAGTCGAGCGAGGCCGTGCGCTCGGACCGCGACATCGTGCAGCTGGTGGAGAGCCAGCTTCCGCTGGTAGGCCCGACGGGGCTGCAGCGGCTGCAGCAGTCCATCCAGCAGCGCCTGGCGCAGCAGAGCAACTAGCCCGAGCCGGTGACCTGAACAGACCGGTGACCTGAGCAGGCCCCCGTGAACCTCAGCAGACCCGGGAACCTCAGCTGGCCGGGGCGAACAGCCCGACCGGGCAGCTCACGCCGGTGGCCAGCACCGGGCAGTAGCCGTACGGGTTCTTGGCCAGGTACTGCTGGTGGTAACCCTCGGCGTAGTAGAACTCGCGCAGCGGCGCGATCTCGGTGGTGATCTCCCCGTACCCGGCCTCGGCCAGCCGCTTGCCGAACGCCTCGGCCGCCGCCTCGGTCTGCTGCCGCTGCTCCTCGCTGGAGTAGAAGACCGCCGAGCGGTACTGGCTGCCGACGTCGTTGCCCTGCCGCATGCCCTGGGTCGGGTCGTGGTTTTCGAAGAAGATGCTCAGCAGCTCGGCGTAGCTGATCGCCGCCGGATCGAAGATCACCCGGACCACCTCGGCATGCCCGGTCCGGCCGGTGCAGGTCTCCTCGTAGGTGGGGTGCGGGGTGAACCCGCCGGCGTAGCCGACCGCGGTGGACCACACGTTGTCGTGCTGCCAGAAGTCCTTCTCCGCGCCCCAGAAGCACCCCATCCCGAACACCGCGCTCTGCAGGCCGTCCCGCTCGAACGGCTCGCGAATCCGCCGGCCGGTGACGTGGTGCGTCTCGGGGATGCTGTAGGCGTAGTCCGGCCGGCCGGAAAGGGCGTTCTCCGGGCTGACCATCTGGGGCTTCGGGCGCAGGATGCTCATGCCTGCAAGGTTACGTCGGCCGGGCAACCGGCGCGTAGTCTGGAAATATGACGGAGTGGGGAATTGACACCCTTTTCAATCCTGGCAAGCGCCATATGGATGAGGAGAAGCGCCGGCTGCAGTCAACCCGCGAAGAGGTCGGGGACTCCTCCGGTGGCCGTCGCATCGACCTGGAATCGGGCACCGTGACGATCTCGCGGCCCGGCAAGAAGGCGCCGGCCGACGACCCGGAGGCAGCGGAGGCCGAACCGGACGAGGCCGAAGAGGGCGAAGCAGCCGAAGCTGGGCCGGACGAAGCAGCCGAACTCGCCGCCGAGGAAGCCGGAGACGACGAGGAAGCCGAGCGCTCGAACTCCGAGCGCTGACCCGGTCGGTCAGTGGGCGGACGAGGATCCCGAGCCGGCTGCCACAGAGCCGCCCAGCGGGGCGGCTGAAGCCGGTGCGGCCGGCACGCACAGGGCGGTTACGGCAAGCAGGATCAGAGCCAGGCAGAAGCGCCGAAGAGTGCTATGCAAGCGGAACATCCGTGTTACTCCCTGTCATCCGTGACATTACGCAAAGTAACGATAACCTCACGCAAACTTCACGCAGTAGGGCGAAGCGTAACCGATCCGTTATGTAGCTTTATGGAGGGTTAGAACCCCTATCCGCCCTGCCTGCCAGCTGCCCGGTTCGGATCGCAGTACTCCAGCACCGCAGCGCTCGCCGCCCGGCCCAGGCCGGCTCCGGAATGCCCGCCGTAGCCGTGATCGAGCGGCATCAGCCGGC
>DASZEI010000105.1:0-19934 GCA_035940975.1 Jatrophihabitans sp.
AGCAGCGTTAGCGTGGGACACGAAGGCCTCCGGATAAGTGAAGCGGTTCCTCGACAGCTCCACTTCACAACCGGAGGCCTTCCCTGTCTCAACGACAGGCCGACACCACATCACCAACAACAACGTCCCTGGACATCACAGGTAGCCCCGGTGGTTCACCCGACCTGCAGGCCGAACGCGGTGGCCATGTTCGAGGCCGTCGAGGCCCTGCGCAGCAACGGAGCGCCCAGCGCCTGGTCGTACAGCCTGAGCAGGCTGTAGTGGTTCAGCGCCGTCGTCACCACCTTGTGCGAGCCGTCCAGGCTGCGGTGGATCACCGCGGTCAGTACCACGTTGCCACTGTGGCTGTCGTCCTCGTCGGCGGTGATCACGATCGCCAACCGGCCGCTGGTGTAGTCCGGACCCGCCATGATCTGGGGCAGCCAGGACTTCAGGTAGTTGTCGGCGGTGGTCAGCGAGCAGTCGTGGGCGTCGTCGCACAGGTCCGGGATCCAGTAGCCGGCGTTGGGCAGCGTGCCGGCGAGCACCGCGTTGTGCATCGCACCACTGCTGGGAGTGCCCGACGGCAGGTTGAAGAGCTTGCAGTTGGCCCGCTGGGTCGTGCCGTTGAAGTAGGCCCACGGGTTGTGCTTGACCGCGTACCGGCCCGAGCTGCTCAGCTGGCAGTTGCTGGTCATGCTCTCGGCGTAGGTGGCCGCGGTCTTGCCGTTGGCGATGGCCTGGTCGAACACGCTGTCGCCGGCGAGGGGATGGCTCGACGGGGCCGCGTCATCGGTGACCCCGAACGTGTCACCGCCGGCCATGGCCAGGTAGTTGGGCAGGCTCGGGTGCCGGATCGCCGTGTAGTTGGTGGCATAGGCGAACCGCTTGGCCAGCCCGTCGACGTAGGGCATCCCCGACTGCACCTGGCCGAGGCTGTGGTTCTCGACCACCACGGTGAGCAGCTTGGTGACCCCGGTCGAGGTCGGTGCCGAGCTGGTCGGCGCCGGAGTCGGCGCCGTGCTGGTCGGTGCCGAACTGGTCGCCGGTGCCGAGCTGGTCGGCGGGGTGCTGGTCGGCGGGGTGCTGGTCGGCGGGGTGCTGGTGCTGGAGTACTCCAGCACCAGCTGCGGCGGGTTCGCCGCCTCCCTGCTGTCGAAGTACCGGGTCGCGGTCGCCCCGGTGGTCAATCCGAACGAGGTCACGCCCGATCGCACGGCAGTGGTCACGTCGGCCTGGGTCCACTGGCCGGCGGTCAGAGTGCCGGTCGTTGCCACCTGGCCCCCCAACGCCGGCCGGTTGGCCCAGGTCAGGGTGCGCTCGTCCCAGCTCGCCGAGGTGCCGAACACCTTGGACGGGGTCACCCCGCTGGAGCGGGAGAACAGCCGCAGGGTGGCCTTGGCGACGGTGCCGGCCGGAGCCGCGAACCGCAGGTAGGACACCGCGAGCGCGCTGCTGGTGGCGTTCTGCTGCACGGTGCCGGCGGTGCCGTAGTTGGTGCCGGTGGCGTCGGACTTGACGTAGCTGTCGGCGGCCGGCAGGCCCACGGTGCTGGCCGGCGGCGGCGCGGTCGCCGTGGCGGTCGGCGTGGCGGACCCGGTGCTCGTGCTGGTCGGCGTGGCGGACCCGGTGCTCGTGCTGGCCGGCAGGTAGGCAGCGGCCATCGCGTCGGTGTAGGACTGTCCCATCTCGACCGTCGGCTCGACGCCGGTTCCCTCACCCCACTCGTTCCAGCTGGTCACCAGCTGCCACTGCGCCCCGGAGGAAACCTGCTGGGCCAGGGCGGACTTGAAGGTGCTCAGGTTCCGGGCCAGCCGGGGGGTGCTCTCGTCGAACTTGAAGAACCCGGGCGCGACGTTCACCGACCACGGCAGCACCAGCTGGATCGCCGAGGCGGGACCGTACTGGTGCCAGGAATCCGGCTGGTGAGCGCAGGTCTGGTAGCCGGGCATCACCTTCATGTTCAGGTAGAACCGGCCCTGGTTGGCGCTGACCCAGCGATCGGTCACCGCACAGGTGGTGTCGTCGGCGTTGTAGACGAACAGCACCGGCAGGCCGCCCACCCGCAGCCATGCCGGGGTGGCGGCGGCCTTGGCGGCCAGGTAGCTCAGATCAGAGGCCAGCTGGGTGGTTGTCGGGTTACCGAAACCCTCCTGCTCGTAGTACGGAGCCACCTTGAAACCCTGCGCGGCCGCGGTGTCGAGCAGCAGCGGCAGCCGCGAGTCGGTCTTGCTGCCCTGTCCCCACCATGAAGAGATGAAGGCGTTCAGTCCCGCCGCCTTGGCCTGGCGCACCTGGTTGGCCACCACGGCCGAGTCGCTGCTGTCGTACTTGCCGGCAGCCGGGGTGTAGTGCGAGGCCCAGTGCTCGGTCTCGGGGAACCAGCCGTAGTAGAACGCGGCCCGGATCGGCGTTTCGGCTGCTCCGGCCCGAGCGGGGTGGTGCTGCCCGGCCAGAATCAGCAGGCCAGCTACCAGCAGGGCCGGCAGCAAGGCCGACAGCACCGGCAACCGGCGTAGCCGACGATCGACGCGATGACGCGCCGTAACCTTCGCTTTAGGCGTTTTGGTTGTGTTTGCTTGGGTGTTGCGCATGCCGTACTCCGAGATTTGGGGATTTGTTCGGACAGATCCCCTCATCGACCGAACCGGTCGGTTACAAAGAGTAACTGACTACCAATGTTTTGCACCTCATTGGAGAGCAGAGTGGAAGCACGCCGTAGAGGGGGAACAGATGTCCATCACCGAGGAGCCGGGCGAGACCGGCGACCTGGAACGGTTCGTGCAGGCACAGGACGCCGGGATGACCTTCGACCGCGCCGTCGCGGAGCTGCGCCAGGGGCGCAAGACCAGTCACTGGATGTGGTTCGTGTTTCCGCAGGTCGCGGGGCTCGGGCAGAGCCCGACCTCGAAGAGGTTCGCGATCAGCTCGCTGTCCCAGGCGCGGGCGTACCTGCGGCACCCGGTGCTCGGGCCGCGCCTCATCGAGTGCGCGCGGATCCTGGCGCAACGGCATGACCGCAGCGCGCAGCAGATCTTCGGCGATCTGGACGCGCGAAAGCTGCAGTCGTCGATGACGCTGTTCGCTCGGGCAGCGCCCGAGGAGGCTGTCTTCGCGCAGGTGCTCGACCGGTATTTCGACGGTGCGCCGGACCCGGCCACCGATCAGCGCCTCTAGCGCACCCGACCTCGGCCGCGGATGAGGCAGCGGAGCGATTACCGGCGCAGCCGGCAGCAGAACCGGAGCGCGATTACCGCGCAGCCGGCAGAAGGACCGGACGGCGGGAAAAATCCCGCCGTCCGGTCCTTATGACAGAACGGTCCGGCTACAGCTCGACGCTGTCGACCGTCGTGCTTGTGCCGGCCGACGACCAGCGAGCGGGTGACCAGCGGGCCCCAGACCAACGGGCCCCAGACGAACCTGCCCCAGACCAACGGGCCTTACCCCAGCGTGCGGATGTGTAACGCATTTTCCCTCCAAGGAAACTTGTTCCAGACGCCGGATCGGGCGCCTAGCGGACGGTGCTAACCCAGTGCCGATCAGGTGATCGATGGGTGCCTTTCCTGCCTCGCCAGCTCAAGCCGCAGAGCACCTCTACTGCTTCAGCCAGCGTGGCCACCGCCACGACTTCAACCCGGCCGCCGAGCACCCGACGCGCGTCGTCAACGTCGGCTCCCGACTCTGCGGGTACCACAAAGCGACGCACGTGCGGGTGTGCCCGCACAGCACGAGCTTTGAATTCGATCGCCCCGACGCTGCCGACCCGGCCGGTCATGTCGACCGTTCCGGTTGCGACCACGGTGCCACCGGCAGCCAGCCGGCCGCCGGTGAAGGCATCCACGATGCTGAGCGCGCAGGCCAGCCCTAGTGAGGGGCCGCGCAGATCGTCAGGCAGGCTGAACCGGGCGTCGATGCCGTGCCGTAGCACCCGGTCGGCCGTGACGACCCGGAGCCCCCAGGCGCCGTCCGGGTGCCGAGTCACCCTCACCTTCGACAGGGTCCCCGGCTGCCCGGCGCGGTGGCCGCGCAGCACCGTCAGCTCGGCCGAATCCAGTCCGACCAGCGCCGCCCTGAGATGGACCGCGGTCTCGATGGTCCGGCCGTCGACGGCGATGATGATGTCCTCGCAGCGCAGGCCGGTGGTGACCTCGCGCAGCCCCTCGATGGTTGCCCCACGGCCGAGTTCGCGGACCGGTTCACCGAGCAGTGACGCCGCCGCCGCGGTCGCGGACTCCAGTGACCACATCGAGTCGTCGAGCCCGGCGGCCTCGAACTCGTCGACCGAGTGACCACCGGTGAGCCGGGACCGAGCGACCACCGAGGCCTGCGGGTCGACCAGGTGGGCCAGCAGTTCCCAGGTCGAGGGCCGCAACTCGGCACGGTAGGACACCGCGCAGACCGCCCCGGTCGGTGCCGGGCGCTCGAAGCCGGGGGTCTGCAGGCGCGAGCCGTTCATCGGGATGAGCTCGTAGTCGGGCCGCACCGCTGCGACCGGCAGCCGGGCACGGCGCCGGGAAGGCGTGGGGGTGCGCAGCGGCGCAGGCAGGTTCCAGGCCGCTTCGCCCGAGTCGAACCTCACGAGGCACCACCTGTCTGCGCGCGGAGTACTGGACGATCTGCCTGGAGGTACGGTTCGCGTGAGGGGCGGTTTGCACTAGTTGCACTAGCTGTGATCATGCTGCCGCCTCGCTCTCTGAGATCGCACCGGTGAGAAGTGTTCGAATTGCGCACAGCGAACCTGCGGCCACACACATTCCGCCGCCTGGCATGCTGTGTTGCTTGGACGGGTCGGCCAGCCTGGCCGTCTTCTCCGGCATCCTGCCGGCCCCTGTGTCGAAAACTTACACCGAGACCACACCTCGCGAAACCCCTTTTAGCATATGGGTATTCCTAATTGTTATCGTCACCCTTGGTAACTTAACAGCTACAAAACATTGAATGTGAAACTGCTGTGACGTTGTGTTCCAGCGGTGCTACGGAGGGTAGTGATGCTCTGCCCGAAATGCCGGTACAACACGCCCGAACACGCAAACTCGATTGGCCAAACCATCATGTTCGATAACCGGAAACCAACACGAACGACCACACGTGGGCCTAACTTCGAGGAGCCCGGCTGCGACGGGCGACGAGCTGACGCTGAGCTACCTGTAACGGCGGAAGACACTGAGCTGTCTGCAAACTTTTTTTCCGGCGGCAGGCTGAGATGCTGCCGGAATGAACAGTTCAAGCTCCCGCTGGTCGTTGTGGTCAGAGGACAGCGTGCTGTCGATCGGGTCCAAGGGCTCGATGCTGTCCATCGGCAGCGTCGGATCGTTCGCCTCGATCGGCAGCGTGGGATCGGCACTGTCGATCTTCTCGGTCGGCTCATGGCTCTCAGCCGGCTCCATGCTGTCCTCGCTGTCGCGCTGGTCACTGCTGTCGCACCTGGCCACTCGAGGCGTCCTTGCCGGGCCCCGTCGCGCTGGTGAGCGGTCAACGAGCCGGTTCCTGGTCGCGGGGCGCTCGCTCCGGCGGTGACCTGTCCGCAGTAGTGGCAGATGTGGTGACAAGGAGCTGCGCCTGAGCGTCGCCAGGTCACCGGCCGCTGCGCCGCGGGCGTCCGGTCAGCGAGCGGTCAGCGGGTGATCGGCGATCAGCTGCCACCGTCGGGTGTCCGAGCCCGCGGTGTGCCACAGCGCCAACCGGTCGAACCGGACCGTCAGCGGCAGGCTGTGCCCGGCAGTCGCGGCCAGCTGCAGCTTGTCAGCCACCGGCAGCTCGGAGTACTGCAGGCTCAGGTGCGGCTCGAACGCGGGCCGGCCGGGCACGTCGAAGACCCGCACCGCGGTCTCGAACGCGCGCCAGAGCGCCGTTTCGGGCACGGCGGCCAGATACAGCGAGCGCTCCCAGAGCTGCTCGCACCGGGTTTCGGCGAACCTGACATCCAGCGGCTCCAGCAGCTCGGCCACCCGGGCGAGGCAGTCCACCGCGGCGTCCACCTCCTGCTCGACGATGCCGAGCACCGTCAGGTGAGCCGGAAAGACGGCGGTGCCGTGCACGGCGGCCAGCCGCGCGATCACCGCGTCGAGTTCCCCGGCGGCAGCCTGCTCGGGCCGCAACCACAGCGACACCCGACCCACCGTCATAGGTCAAGTCTGCTCCACCTCCGGGTGCCACGGCTCGGCGGATACCGGGGCAGATACGACGAAGACCGACCCCCTTGCGGGTGCCGGTCTTCGTTCAGCTATCAAGTGGCCTGGACGGCCCGGGCAGTTCTAGTCGGGCAGACCCGCGGACGCGGCGGGTGCGGGCTGGAGATCGCCCAGCCGCTCCGACTCGTCCAGGATCTCGGCGTCCAGCTCACGCAGCTTGGGCGCGTACTCGCGGCCGTGGTGAGCACAGAACAACAGCTCACTGCCAGCCGCAAGCGTGACGCGCACGTAGGCCTGCGCGCCACACCGGTCGCAGCGGTCGGCTGCGGTCAATGGCTCGACGGTCAGGGTGCCGGTCACTGGTCCCTCATTTTCTGCGACGTTTCTCGCGGTCTCACAGACGGGGCCTCTGTTGCTCTGAGACTTATCGTGTCTGCTCTCTACATACAACCAGTTCAGGCGCGCCGTAGTTCCTGGAGTAACTCAATTGAGAGGTATTACGCGCGTAGCGAACGAGCCGAAACCTCGCTGAAACTTCCGACGGACCGCTCGCGGACTGCCGGATCAGCGCCGGACAACGGTGCTCACAACCGGGCCATCAGGTACGCCCGCCGGTCCTCCAGCACCTCCAACGACGCCGAAGCCGAGGCCGGTCCCGGTACCGCCGCCCGGAGCTGGGCGTGCAGGGCGGCGTGCGGGGTGCCGGTCCGGGCCGCCAGCACCGACACCAGCCGGTTCACTTCCCGGCGCAGATCAGCCGCCGCCCGCCAGCTGCCGACGCTCGCACCGGCGGGCTCGGCCGCTCCGGCCGCCGGGTCGGCCTGCTGATCCGGCTGCTGATCCGGCTGAGGACGCCGGGCCCCGGTGGCGCGCTTGCGCAACTCGCCGTCCCGCTGGGCCAGCAGCAGCGCGGTCTGCTCAGCCGACAGCAGCCCGGGCAGGCCCAGGAAGTCGTCCCCGCCGTCCTGCGGCTGGCCTGCGACCGGCTCGGCGTCGGCGGTGACTGCCCGGCCGCCGTGCAGCACGTGGGCGAACTGGGCCTCGGCCTCCAGCGCCTGCCACTGTTGCAGCAACGCCGACTCGGCCTGCTCCGGCTGCTCCTCGGGCGAGTCGTCCACCAGGTCCAGCGAGTCGGCCGGCCCGGCCGGCGGCGGCAGCACGTGGTTGCGTTCGGTCTCCAACTCCGCGGCCAGCGCCAGCAGCGGCCGCACCGCCGGCAGGAACACCGTCGCGGACTCGTGCCGGCCCCGCGCGCGGACCACCCGGCCCACCGCCTGGGCGAAGAACAGCGGGTGCGGTAGCTGGTCAGCCAGGCCAGGCAGGCCGCCCGGGGCACGTCGACGCCTTCGGAGACCATCCGCACGCACACCGCGATCCGCGCGCCGCCGGCGCCGAACCTGGCGATCTTGGCGCTGGCCTTCGGGTCGTCAGACAGGATCAGGTACGGCTTCTCGCCGGTGACCCGCCGCACGATCGCGGCGTAGGCCCGGGCATCCTCCTGGTCGGAAGCCAGCACCAGCCCGGCGGCGTCGGGCATGCCGGACTGGCGCAGCTGGCTGAGCCGCTCGTCCATCGCGGCAATCACATGCGGCACCCAGTCGCCGCTGGGGTCCAGGGCGGTGCGCCAAGCGGCCTGCTCGGTGGACTTGGTGCCCGCCTCGGTCAGCGAGGCCGCGATCACCTCGCCAGCCGAATTGCGCCACCGCGACACCCCGGTGTAGGCGGCGAAGACCACCGGGCGCACCACGTGGTCGCGCAGCGCGTCGGCGTAGCCGTAGCTGAAGTCGGCTGTCGAGACCAGCCCACCCTCGCCGTCCGGCTCGTAGCGGACGAACGGGATCCGCTCGCCGACCCGGGTACGGAACGGCGTGCCGGTCAGGCAGAGCCGGCGGCCGGCACCGGCGAAGGCGTGCTCGACCGCCTCGCCCCAGGACAGCCCGTCCCCGGCGTGGTGGATCTCGTCCAGGATGACCAGGCTGCGGCGCGAGGTGGCCCGAGCCGCATGCAGGGTCGGCTTGCCGGCCACCTGGGCATAGGTGGTGACGTAGCCGTGCAGGTCGGCCGGTACCGGGCCCACCGAGTTGCCCAGGTTCGGCGCCAGCGCGACCCCGAACCGCTCGGCGGCCTCGGCCCACTGCGAGCGCAGGTGATCGGTGGGAGCCACCACGATCACCCGGTCGATGGCCCGGCGCCGCAGCAGGCCGACCGCCAGGGTGAGCGCGAAGGTCGTCTTGCCGGCGCCGGGAGTTGCGGTGAGCAGGAAGTCCGAGCGCCGCTCGGTCTCGTACTTGGCCAGGGCCTCGCGCTGCCACAGGCGCAGCCGGATACCGGTGGAGCGGCGTTCTGGCACTCGACGCCGCCCCCTTCTCGCTGGTCGGTATTCCTTTCGGCGCGGGCCCGATCAGGTTCCGCCCTGCCCGGCCAGGCTAACCGCAGTGCCGCCGGCCGGTGGCGACCAACCCGCGCCGATGTGAGATCCGCCGGTTCGGCCGGGGCCGGCACGGTAGCGTGGGGCCATCACGTTGTCGGCGTCGGCGGCGTGTCAGAGTCCCGGCCGGACGCCGTCGCTGGGCAGACTAGGAACCCGTGATGAGCCAGCGCAGTCTCAGGTCGCTGGCCGCACGAACGGTGTCGCGGGCCTGGAACGACCGGATACTGGGCCTGTCCGCCGAGGCGGCGTTCTGGCAGCTGCTGTCCTTGCCGTCGCTGTTCCTGGGACTGCTGGCCGCGCTGGGTTACTTCTCCGAGTGGGCCGGCCAGGGCACCGTCGACCGGGTGCAGCAGAACCTGCTGACCAGCTTCTCCCGGGCCTTCAGTGCTGAGGTGGTCGATCAGCTGGTCGCGCCGGTGGTGCAGGAGGTGCTGCGCGAGGGCCGCGCCGACATCATCTCGGTCAGCTTCGTGCTGGCCCTGTGGGCCGGCTCCTCGGCGACCGCCACCTTCGTCAACACCATCACGATCGCCTACGGCATGCGCGACCTGCGCGGCGCGGTGCGCAGCAGGCTGCTGGCGCTGGGCATCTATCTCGGCTCCATCGTGGTGGGCGTGATCGTGCTGCCCGCCCTGGTGCTGGGTCCGGCCCTGCTGCCCGAGCTCTTTCCCGAGGGGGCCCGCAAGACGGCGGACCGGGTGATCAGCGATGCCTACTGGCCGGTGGTCCTGCTGTTGCTGCTGATCGGGCTGACCAGCCTCTACCACCTGGCGCCGCCGCGGCGGCTGCCCTGGCGGCGCGGCGTGCCCGGCGCGCTGCTGGCGATGGTGATCTTCCTGGCCGGCTCGATCGGCCTGCGCTTCTACATCAACTTCATCATCGACCAGAACCACGCCTACGGAACGCTGGCGGCGCCGATCGCCGCCCTGCTGTTCTTCTTCCTGCTGGCCCTGGGGGTCCTGTTGGGCGCCGAACTCAACGCCGAGATCGAGCAGCGATCGCCGACCATCACGGTCAAGGGACGGGGATGGAAGCCCTACACGCCGAGCCCGGAACCCGGCCGGCCGAGCCCGGTGCGGGGCTCAGCTCCGGCGGTGCCGGTCCGGCCGGCTCAGGACGATCCGCCGGCCGGCAGCGCCTCGTAGATCTCCTGGCACCGCGAGCACACCGGCGAGCCCGGCTTGGCCGCCCGGGTGACCGGAAAGACCTCGCCGCACAGCGCCTCCACCATGGTGCCGAGCACCGCGCTCTCGGCGACCTTGTTCTTGCGGACGTAGTGAAAGACCTGGTCGCGCTGGTCGGCATCGGAGGTCTTCGGGGCGTCCAGGGTCTGGGTAGTCACCCCCCGATTGTGCCACCGCTGCGAGCCCGGGGTCAGTTCGGCTGTGGCTGGGATCAGCTGTGCTCGGTTGGAGATGACCGGGTTCAGATGTCGATGACCCGCGGCGCGGTCGGTTGCGGCCGGTCGCCGGCCGATGGCTGCGGGGATGGCTCCGGGTGGCCGGCGGTCAGCTGGCGCTGGGCCCGGTCGCCACCGACGAACCGGCGGAATCGCAACTCCTGCTTGGGTGGGCGGTCATTGGCGATCAGCACGGCCGACCAGGGCAGCACCAGCGCGGCTGCCACGAACCCGGCCGCGACCCAGCCGGAGGTGGAGAAGGTGCTGGCGGCGCCGATGATGCACACCGCCCGCAACGCCATCATCACCAGGTACCGCTTGCGCCGGCGATCGAACTCGTCGTCGGCATTGACCGGGGCCTCGGTGATGAGGATCGGCCGGTCGGAGGGGTTTCTCGCCGGGCGCACCAGTCCATGGTGCCACCGCGACCGGTCGGTCGGGGTGAGATGGATATCGCTCTGCGGCACGATGGTGCTCGTGCCCGTCCCGACGATCGTCCTGCTGCACGGCCAGCCGGACTCCTCCGCCAGTTTCTGGCCGCTGCGCCGTGAACTGCTGCGGCGGCTGCCGGCCGGCGTCCGGGTGCTGGCGCCGGACCGTCCCGGCTACGGCGCCAACCCGCTGCCGGCGACCGACTACGCGGGCAACCTGCGCTGGCTACAGGCGTGGCTGGAGCAGGTCGAGGCCGGCCCGACGGTGCTGGTCGGACACAGCTGGGCGGGTGGCCTCGCGGCGCTGGCAGCGGCCCGGCGGCCACCGTCGGTGGCGGCCCTGGTGCTGCTGGCCTCGATCGGACCGGACTGCCTGCTGGCGGTCGACAAGGTGCTGGCCGCGCCGGTCCTGGGTGAGCTGATCGGCTTCGCGACCCTGCAGTTGGGCCGCCCGTTGCTCGGGTGGCGAGCCCGGTCGGTGATCAGGAGTGCGCTGGCCGAGGCTGACCTCGCCTACGGCAGCTCCGGCGCGGCGGCGATGCGGCACCGGCCGATCTGGCGCAGCTTCCTGCTGGAACAGCGGGCGCTGATCCGCGAGCTGCCGGACCTGGAGGCCGCGCTGCCGCTGATCACCGCCCCGACCGCGGTGATCACGGGCGAGCGGGACACGATGATCCCGGCCCGCACCGGGACCGGGCTGCTGGCCGCGATCGGGCACGCCAGCGGGCACCAGGTGGCGGGCGGTCACGATCTGCAGCTGCGCCGGCCGGCCGAGGTGGCCGGACTGATCGCCGGCCTGCTGACCGGGCAGCCGGGCTTCGACCCGGTGCTGGCCGGCGCGGCGGTGCGGCCGGCGTGAGCGTGCAACCGCTGTTCCCGGCTGCCGTCCTGGACCAGCTGGGCCAGGCCGTTCGGGACCGGTTCAGCTCGGTGGCGGTGACCGAGGTGCTGGGCCTGCCCGGCGAAGCGGCGCTGTCGCGCGGTGACCTCAGCGGCGCCGACCGGCTGACCCGGCAGGGCTCGGCGACCGAGACCCTGATCAGGCTGTTCGTGCTCGGGTTGCCGGTGCCGGCCGCCGCCGCCCGGGCCGCCCTGCGCCCGCTGCCGCTGGCCGAGGCCGAAGCCGCCGGCTTGCTCGAGCAGGCGGACGGCCAGCTCCGGGCGAGGCTGGACCTACGGCCGTACTCCGAGACCGGCGGCCCGGACTGGTGGGTGTTCTCAGACCTCGGCGCCGAGGTACGGCCGGGTCCGTTGCATCCCGAGCACGTGCTCGGCATCGGCTCGGCGGGCCTGACCCTGGCCGAGGCCACCGTGCGCGGGCCGGTGCGGCGCGCGCTGGACGTCGGCATCGGCTGCGGCGTCCAGGCACTGCACCTGTCCGAGCACAGCGCGGCGGTGACCGGGACCGACGTCAGCGCCCGGGCGCTGGGGATGGCTGCCACCACGGCGGCGTTGAACGCCAAGCACTGGCAGTTGCGGCAGGGCTCGCTGCTGGAGCCGGTCGGGCAGCAGCGCTTCGACCTGATCGTGTCCAACCCGCCGTTCATCGTCGGGCCCGGCTTCCACCCCGGCTCCGGGGGCTTCCGATACCGCGACAGCGGGCTGCCCGGTGATTCGGTGTGCGCCGAACTGGTCCGGGGGCTGCCGGACCGGCTGACCGAGGGCGGCACCGGGCAGTTGCTGGCGAACTGGATCATCGACGGCTCCCGGAGCTGGCAGGAGCGGGTGTCCGGCTGGTTACCGGCCACCGGGTGCCGGGCCTGGGTCTGGCAGCGGGAGGTGGCCGAACCCGGCGAGTACGTGGCGCTGTGGTTGCGCGATGCCGGTGAGCAGCCCGGCACCGCAGGCTGGCGGCAACGCTATGACGGCTGGCTGGACTGGTTCGCGGCCACCGGTGTGGCCGGCATCGGAATGGGCCTGATCAACGTGCGGCGCACCCCTGAGCAGGACTCGCGGGTGGTGTGCCAGGACGTTAGGCAGCCCCATGAGCACCCGATCGGTCCCGCGATCGAGGACTGGTTCGGACGGGCTGCCTGGCTGCACGGCAGGTCGGCGGCCCAGCTGCTGGATGCCCGGCTGGTCGCCGCACCGGGCATGGTCTGCTCGACCCACTCACTGATCACCGCCGACGGCTGGCAGCCGGCCCTCGTCCAGCTGCGCCAGGCCGGTGGCCTGCGCTGGGAACTGGAGGTCGACGACGCGGTCGCGGCGCTGGTGGCGGCCTGCACGGGTGAGGCCACCCTCGGCGTGGTGCTCAGCGTGCTGGCCGCCGCCGTGTCGGCCGACGCCGACGCCGTCACCACTGCCCTGATTCCCGTCGTGCTCGATTTGATCGAACGCGGTTTTCTCGTTCCCGTTGATCTGGCGTCCTCGGCGGGCGAGCACCGATGAGGGCTGTGCTGCAACGGGTTTCCAGCGCATCGGTGACCGTGGCCGGTCAGCTCCGCGCAGAGATCGGGGGCGGCTTGTTGGTGCTGGTCGGCGTCACCCACGCTGACACCGAACAGGAGGCCCGCTGGCTGGCCGGCAAGGTCGCCGGGTTGCGGGTGCTGCGCGACGGTGACCGGGACGAGGCATCGGCGGCCTCGATCGGAGCGCAGGTTCTGGTGGTCAGCCAGTTCACGCTGTACGCCGACACCACCTCCGGCCGCCGGCCCAGCTGGCAGGCGGCCGCGCCGGCCGGTGTCGCCGAGCCGCTGGTGGACGCGTTCTGCGCCGAGCTGCGGGCCCTGGGGTTGCCGGTCGCGACCGGTGAGTTCGGCGCCACCATGGCGGTGCACAGCGTCAACGACGGCCCGCTGACCATCCTGCTGGAGACTCCGGCCCGGCGCTGACCCGCTGTGACGGCCCCGTCGCGGCCTGGCCGGTGGCCGGGACCAGCACGGCGCGGCACTCCAGGGTTGCGCGAATCGGTCTCGGACTGGCCGTCCGGCGCCATCCGGGAACATCTGCGGCTCCGAACCGTTGTACATGACGGGAGAGAAGCACCCCCATCAGTGGACGGGACCCCAATCGTGACGCAGCCAGCCACCAAGAAATCCGCGCAGTCGCCCCCCAAGACGAACGCGTCCAAGCGCCGTAACGCGGCCTCTCATACCCTTCCTGGCCACCGTGCGTCCCGCGCTGCCACTCCCCCGCCGAACGCACCGGTCGATGTCGACGATCTGGCCATCGAAGCCCTGTCCGCCGAGGCCCTGGCCGCCGAGGCCGAGATCGTTCTGGACGAGGCGAGCCCGGTCGAGGCGACCGCTGACCTGGACGAGGTGGTCCAGGCCGCCGACCTGGTCCGTTCCTATCTGAACGAGATAGGCAAGGTGTCGCTGCTGACAGCGGTCGAAGAGGTCGAACTGTCCAAGCGGATCGAGGCCGGCCTGTACGCCGAGCACCTGCTGAGCACCAGCAAGCGCCTGGCATTGCCGCGCCGGCGCGAGTTGCAGACGCTGGCAGCCGACGGTGAGACGGCCAAGGACCTGCTGCTGCGGGCCAACCTGCGGCTGGTGGTGTCGCTGGCCAAGCGCTACACCGGCCGCGGCATGCCGTTCCTGGACCTGATCCAGGAGGGCAATCTGGGACTGATCCGGGCCGTCGAGAAGTTCGACTACACCAAGGGCTTCAAGTTTTCCACCTACGCCACCTGGTGGATCCGGCAGGCCATCAGCAGGGCGATGGCGGATCAGTCGCGCACGATCCGGCTGCCCGTTCACCTGGTCGAGCAGATCAACAAGATGCAGCGGATGCGCCGGGAACTGGGCCAGAACCTGGGCCGGGACGCCACCGACGCCGAGCTCGCCAGCGAGCTGGACATCAGCGTGGAGCGGTTGCACGAGCTGATCGACCACGCCCGTGATCTGGTCAGCCTGGACCAGACGGTAGGCACCGACGAGGACTCCGCGCTCGGGGACTTCATCGCCGACAGCGAGGCCACCAAGCCGACCGAGGCCGTCGAGTTCGACCTGATGCGCCGCCAGCTGGCCGCCATCCTGAACTCGCTGGAGCCGCGCGAAGCTGCCGTGGTGCGGCTGCGGTACGGCCTGGCCGACGGCAACCCGCACACCCTGGACGACATCGCCAAGAAGTTCAACCTGTCCCGCGAGCGGATCCGCCAGATCGAGCGCGAGACGATGGCCAAGCTGCGCCACCCGTCCCGGGCCCAGTCGCTGCGGGACTACCTCGAGGCCTGATCCACCCACGTTCAGACCAGACCGACCGCCCGGTATCTCGACTCGTCGAGGTGCCGGGCGGTTCGCCGTCTGCGGGACGGACGTCGCCGGCCGGCGCGACTCAGGTGCGCCGGAGCGGCCGGCTCTCTACGGTGTGCTGGTGGACCCTGTCACCGCCCTGCGCCGGATCGCCTTCCTGCTGGAGCGCAGTGCCGCCCCGACCTACCGGGTGCGGGCGTTTCGCCGGGCGGCCGACGTGGCGCTGACCAACGCTGACCAGCTGGAGGAGCGGTTGCGGGCCGGGACCCTGGCCGAGCTGAGCGGCATCGGGCAGGTGACGGCCGCCGTGATCACCGAGGCGGCAGCCGGCCGGGTGCCGGACTATCTGGCGAAGCTGGAGGACCGCGAGGGTTCGCTGGTCGACCTGGACCCCGCCGGGCAGCGACTGCTGGCCGCGCTGCGCGGTGACCTGCACAGCCACTCCGACTGGAGCGACGGCGGCAGCCCGATCGAGGAGATGGCGATCACGGCCATCGAGCTGGGGCACCAGTACCTGGCCCTCACCGACCACTCCCCCCGGCTGACGGTGGCCAACGGCCTGACCGCCGAGCGGCTGGAACGCCAGCTGAAGATCCTGCGCTCGCTGGCGCCCAGGCTGGCGCCGTTCCGGTTGCTGAGCGGTATCGAGGTCGACATCCTCGAGGACGGCAGCCTGGACCAGAGCGATCGATTGCTGTCGCAGCTGGACGTGGTGGTGGCCTCGGTGCATTCGAAGCTGCGGATGGAGTCCGCGGCGATGACCCGCCGGATGCTGACGGCCATCCGGGATCGGCACACCAACATCCTCGGCCACTGCACCGGCCGGTTGCTGGGTGGCAAGCCGCGCCCGCAAAGCACCTTCGACGCCGCCGCGGTGTTCGCCGCGTGCGCCGAGCACGGCGTGGCGGTGGAGATCAACTGCCGGCCCGAGCGGCTGGACCCGCCCCGGGAACTGCTGCGGCAGGCTGTCGAGGCGGGCTGCCTGTTCAGCATCGATACCGACGGACACGCACCCGGCCAGCTGGACTGGCAGCCCTTCGGCTGCGCCCGGGCCGCCGAGTGCGAGGTGCCGGCCGAGCGGGTGATCAATACCTGGCCGGTGGAGGAGCTGTTGGCCTGGGCGAACCGGGACCGCTAACCCCGGTCCTCGGATCAGCCGGTTTCGATCGGCCGGTCCGGGTCGGTGATCCACTCGCTCCATGAACCCGGGTACAGCACGGCCTCGATTCCGGCCACCCGCATCGCCAGGACCGTATGAGCCGCCGTGACCCCTGAGCCGCAGTACACCCCGACCGGCGGGTCCTGGCCCGCCCCGTCCTGGCCCCCCGCGTCCCGACTAGCCGCGGCGCCCGCTTCGACGAACCGCTGCCGCAACTCTGGTACGGGCAGGAAGTGCCCTGAGGGCTGCACGTTGGCGGTGGTCGGCAGGTTGACCGCGCCCGGGATGCGGCCGGCGACCGGATCGATCGGCTCCAGCTCGCCGCGGAACCGCTCAGGTGCACGGACGTCGAACAGCCGGCCAGCTCGGGCCCAGGCTGCCGCGGTGTCGGCGTCCAGGGTGGGCAGGCTGCCCGGCCGCACGCTGATGGTGCCGGCGGCCGGTGGCGGCACCTCGGTGGACACCGGATGGCCGCCGCGCAGCCATGCTTCGAACCCGCCGTCAAGCACCCGGACCTGGCGCACACCGGCCCAGCACAGCACCCACCAGGCCCTGGCCGCGGCCACCGAGTTGCCCTGGTCATAGACCACGACCTCGGACTGCGGCTCGATGCCCCAGGCCCGCAGCCTGCCCTCCAGCCGCTGCGGATCGGGCAACGGGTGCCGACCCCGGGCTCCCGGCGGATCGGCCAGGTCGGCATCCAGGTCGCACCAACGGGCCCCCGGCAGGTGGCCGGCCAGGTAGAGCGGATACTGGGACGGGCCGGCTAGCTGCCACCGGACGTCGAGCAGGACCGGGCTGGATCCTTGTTCGAGGCCGGCAGCCAGCTCGTCGACGGTGACAAGAGCCCGCTGGGAACGTCCGATCATGCCGACGGTTCTAACATGGGTGCTGAATACCGGATGTGGCAGGACCCAGCCGAGTACGACGGGCCGGCACGGGAGCTTGGGGAAGGGGTCGGCAAGTGAATCACCACCACAGCGACTTGATCGACACCACCGAGATGTACCTGCGCACCATCTACGAGCTTGAGGAAGAGGGCGTCACCCCGCTGCGGGCCCGGATCGCCGAGCGGCTGAGCCAGTCCGGACCGACGGTGAGCCAGACCGTTGCCAGGATGGAGCGCGACGGCCTGTTGCAGGTCGAGAGTGACCGGCACCTGCTGCTCACCGAGCGCGGCCGGCACCTGGCGGTGTCGGTGATGCGCAAGCACCGGATCGCCGAACGGCTGCTGCACGACGTCATCGGCCTGGAGTGGGACCAGCTGCACGTCGAAGCCTGCCGCTGGGAGCACGTGATGAGTGACGCCGTGGAGCGCCGGATCGTGGCGATGCTCGACGGCCCGCTGGTCTGCCCGCACGGCAATCCGATACCTGGCCTGGAGGACCTCGGGCTGCCCGCCGGCAGTGCCGATACCGCGATGCTGCCGACGCTGGCCGACTCGGTGGCCGCCGAGGAGGTGACGGTGCGGATCGAACGGATCAGCGAGCTGCTGCAACCGGATGTCGAGCTGATGCGGCAGCTGTCGCACTCAGGTATCACCCCCGGCCTGTCGATCGCGGTGACCCGGGTGCCGGCCGGGCTGCACGTGGCCGGCGCCCCGGACACCGAACTGGTGCTCGACGAGGTGGCCCGGCACATCTTCGTCTCGGTGCCGGCCTGACCTGAACGACCGCCCGTCGCCGCTCACGCCGACCGGCCCTGGCTCAAGGCCGGCACCGTTCGCGGATCCAGGCCCCGTTGCGCCGCGGTGACCAGCAGGGCGGCCGCCGAGTAACCGGGCTGCGAGGCCAGTGCCCGTTCGGCGGCCATCATCGCCAGCGTGGCGTTGCCGGCCCGCCATTGCGACCAGCCGTAGAGGAACAGCGGCGCCGCGTCGTAGGGCGCCGGCAGCCTGGCGTGCAGCTCGGCCATCAGCAGGCCGGCCGTGACCGAGCCGTCGTCGATGGCCAGCCAGAGCGCGTCCCGCACCCGCAGGTCGGTCAACGCCACCGCATGGGCGGCCAGTTGCTCGTCGCTCAGCGGAGCCGGCCCCCGTTCCGCCGCGGCCAGCAGCCCGGCCACCTCGGCGAGCCGCCGCCGGACCGCTCGCTCCGGCGGACCAGCGGCCTTGCGGCGTTCGGCTTCGGCCAGCCGCGGCAGCAGCGCCGACCGCTGCTCGGCGCCGCGGCCGGCCAGCGTGGCGAGCATGGCCTGCCGGTCGGGCAGCGCCACCAGCCCGGCGAAGGTGGCCTGAGCGGCCGCGGCGGAGCAGCCGAGCACCCTCTGATGCCCCGCGCTCGGGCAGCAGTCGGGCTGCTCGCAGCACAGCGACCACCAGCGCTGGTCGGTGACCACCAGCATGTCGAGGATGTCGATGCCGGCAGTTGCCATGGCAGCTGCCAGCAGGTCACGGCAGGCCAGCAGTCCGCCGTCGGCTCGCGGATCGCCGGCTACCGGATCGGTGACCAGCAACGCGGCCATCGCCTGGCAGTCCGCCCGCCGCAGCACGTCGCCCAGCGGCAGTAGCGCCTCGTCGTCGAAGCCGCCGGACAGCGGATCGGGCAGGTCGAGCCGGACGCTCACCCGGACCTGCTGCGGGCCCGGCGAGTCGGCGCCGCCGGCGAACCCGATGAGCACCAGGCTCTGGCGCGGGTGGAAACCCAGCAGGTAGGGCACCGTTTCGATCAGCTCGCCGGGGTCGCTGATCTGGATGCGGGGCAGTTCGCACGACGTCATGCCGTGAGCCTGGCGGGTGCGGCCGGCAGCTCGGCCCGGCCGCGACAAGTTGTGGACAACCCGTCGAGGTCGTCCACAGCCGGGGGCGTTACAGCGGGTTCTTCCGCCAGCTGAGCGCAGCCATCATGAGCCCGTCGGCCACCTCGTCATTGCGGTCGGCCAGCCGCCGGTCCCGCTCACCCTCGGCGCCGGAGCCGGCGGTATCCCGGCGACCGATCGCGATGATGCGGAAGAAGGCGGCGGCACGCTCCAGCGCGACGTCGAAGTCGCCCAGGTAGGCGCCGTGCAGCACCGCGTCGGCCAGCGCCTCAATCGCCGCCGGGTCGGCGTCCTCGGCGACTCCGGCGACCACCTCGTCAGCGGGTGCGTAGGGCCGCCCTGCGCGCCACAGCCGGGTCACCTCGTCGCCGTTGCTCTGGCACCACCGGCGCAGCAGGTACAACGCCCACAGCGCGCCGGGCAGGCTGGAGGGCTGCTCGTGACGCCAGAGCTCGGCAAGGGTGTCCAGCCCCACCCGGTCGGCGAGGTCGACCAGGGACTCCGAGCCACCGGAGCGGCCATGGGTGATGACCGCGGCGGCGGTCGCGGCGGCCAGCTCCGCACGGGCGAACGGCTCGAACTCGACCGACCCGGCAAGGGCGGCGAGGTCGGCCCGCCGGATCGGGCGGTGCGGGCGGTCACCTGGTGGCACCCGTCCAGGGTAAGTGAGCACCCAGCGCTCGGCAGTCTGCCGAGCTTGGCTCGCCGCATCGGGATCGGTGGCTAAACTGGTCTGCGGCGTCGACCCGATCCATGGCCCCCGGTCCCACTAATGCCGCCACGAGCGGCCTTTCGCCGTGAGGCGACCTGGCGGGTCGGCGCCTTAACAGCCCCCGCGGACCGCCGGATGAAGGACAGCCTCATGAGTTCCGGCCGATGAGTTCCGGTGATGGCTGGACGACCTGCGCGGCCGGCCACCGGCACTGGGGCCTGTTCGGTGCCGCCGGGTTGCTGCTGATGGGCAACGACCAGGTGATCCTGCAGCATCGCGCGCCCTGGACCCACCAGGGCGACACCTGGGGCATTCCGGGCGGCGCCCGCGACAGCCATGAGGACGCGGTGACAGCGGCGCTGCGCGAGGCCCGCGAGGAGGCACACCTGTCGGCGGCCGACATCGACCCGATCGGCATCTACGTCGATGACCACCACGGCTGGAGCTACACCACCGTGGTGGCCCGGCCGACCCGGGTGATCCGGCCGATCGCCGCGAACGCCGAGAGCGTGGCGGTCCGCTGGCACGCGGTCGCCGAGGTGGCGGCCCTGCGGCTGCATCCCGGTTTCGCCTCCAGCTGGGGCCGGCTGCAGAACGTGCCGGCCCCGCTGTTCCTGGTGGTGAACGACGCCATCGCCGCCGATCCGCTGCTGGAACGGCTGCGCCGGACCGGCGTCGAGACCCACCGGCTGCCCTCCGGCGTGATCGGCGGCGGCCTCACCCGGTTGCTGCCGCA
>DASZEI010000106.1:0-2113 GCA_035940975.1 Jatrophihabitans sp.
GCCGGCCGGGCCGGGCTGGCCTGGTGCCGGCGCAACTCGGCGGCCTGAGGCGAGCCTGCCGCCCAGCGCGCAGCCGGGATGCTGACCGGCGAGTGCTTGAGCCTGGCTCGGGCGGTGCCGGCAACACTCGGTTGCGCGCCCGGAACGGCCGGTCGCGCGCCCGGGCTGGTGGGTTGCGCCGTCGCGTCGGCGCCGAGGCCGACCGAGCCGACGACGGTGGCGGTGACGACCGCTGTGAGCACCAACCGAAAGCGCTTCATGTATGCCCTTTGTGAGTTTACGAAACTTGCGCAGCGTACCCGGGTGGTTACCCGCTGTCATGCGAACGCGCCATTAGAGGCGATGCGTTACCGGTCCGTGCCAAACTGCTTCTATGAATTCGGCGAGCATGTCGCCGCCCCCGCCGACCCAAGGGGGCCGGAACCTGCCCACCCTGGAAGAGGTGGCGGCTCGGGCGGGCGTGTCACGGGCCACCGCCAGCCGGGTGCTGCGCGGGGCCAGCAACGTCAGCGCGCAGGCCCGCAGCGCGGTGCTGACCGCCGCCGAGGACATCTCCTACGCCCCCAACCGGGCCGCCCGGTCGCTGGTGACCGGCCGCAGCGACTCGGTGGCGTTCCTGGTGGCCGAGTCGGAGGACCGGCTGTTCTCCGATCCGTTCTTCCTCGGCATGCTGCGGGCCGCCCAGACCGTCATCGCCGAGGCCGGCCTGCAGCTGGTGTTCACGGTCGCCTCCAGCCCGGAGGAGCACCGCAGGTTCCTGCACTACGCCGCCGGCGGCCACGTCGACGGGGTACTGGTGCTGTCCCTGCACGGACGTGACCAGCTGCCCCAGGAGCTCGAGTCGCACGCGGTGCCCGCCGTGCTCAGCGGCCGGCCCCTGATCGGCGGTGACCAGCTCTACTTCGTCGACTCCGACAACGCCGGGGGCGCCCGGATGGCGACCGAGCACCTGCTGGCGGCCGGCCGCCGGCGGATCGCCACCATCACCGGGCCGCTGGACATGTGCGCCGGGCAGGACCGGCTGGCCGGTTACCGCGCGGCACTGGCGGCGGCCGGCCGGCGCTGGGATGCCGGCATGGTGGCCCATGGCCGGTTCAGCATCGCCAGCGGCCAGCAGGCGATGGCCGAACTGCTGGCCGCCCGGCCCGACCTGGACGCGGTGTTCGCCGCCTCGGACCTGACCGCGATCGGGGCGATGCGCGCGATCGAGGCGGCCGGCCGGCGGATCTACGACGACGTGGCGGTGGTCGGCTTCGACGACATCGGCGACGCCGAACTCGCCCACCCGGCCCTGACCACGATCCGGCAGCCGATCACCGACATGGGGCGGGCGATGGCGACCCGGCTGCTCCAGCGGATCGCCGGCGAGCCGGCTCCGCGACGCACCATCCTGCCGGTGGAGCTGATCCGCCGGCTCACCGCCTGAGGCGGGTCCTCGACGGGAGTCGCCAGCTTTCCGGCAGCGGTCCGGCACATTTCGCCCCGCGAACAACAAATTCGGCTCCAATCTTCGCCGGGTGCTTGACACCCACCCTTCCGGCGCGCATTCTCGCTGGTGTGAGAGCGCTCTCACAGCAACTAGCCAAGCCAGCGGCGCTCACTCGGTCCTCGTGCTTCGCACCCGCCCGACGGCCCCGGAACCGGTCCGTCCCATCAGGAGGATTCATGCCCAGGTTGTCCCGCACCACCACCCGCCTCGCCGGCGCGGTCGCGGTCGCCGCTCTCGGTCTGGCCGGGGCGGCAGGATGCTCGTCCGACAAGAAGTCCGACGCCACCACCGGGTCCGACCCCAACGCGAAGGTCACGCTCTCCGTCGGGCTGTTCGGCACCTTCGGCTTCAAGGAAGCCGGCCTCTATGACGCCTACACCAAGCTGCACCCGAACATCACCATCAAGGAGGACACCGTCGAGCAGTCCGGTGACTACTGGACCCGGCTCAAGACCCGGCTGGCTTCGGGCAGCGGCCTGGCCGACGTCCAGGGCATCGAGATCGGCTTCGTCTCCGACGTGGTGCAGAACCACGCCGACCAGTTCGTCGACTTCGGCTCGCTGCCCGAAGCCGGTGAGCTCAAGGCCTCGTTCTACGACTGGAAGTGGGGCCAGGCCACCAGTT
>DASZEI010000107.1:0-5344 GCA_035940975.1 Jatrophihabitans sp.
CGCGTTCTGCCGGCGCCGGGAGGGCGCCACCACCATCCGCTCCCTCCAGCGATTGGATGTCGGGCGCACCGGGGACCTGGTCGAGCTGACCGTGCAGGCCGATGCCTTCTGCCACTCCATGGTCCGCTCGCTGGTCGGCGCGCTGGCCGCGGTAGGCGAAGGTGTCCGGCCGGCGGACTGGCCGGCCGGACTGCTCAGCCAGGACCGGCGGGCCGACGAGGTCGTGGTCGCGCCGCCGCAGGGCCTGACCCTGCTCGCGGTGGGATATCCCTCAGAGGCAGAGTTGGCGGCCCGAATCGCGCAAACCCGTACGAAGCGGATGAACCCTGATTAGGTATTAGTTCCTTAATTGCCCTATATGCATACGAGTCACCTTGGAGTACCGTTCTCCGGAATAGACAATATGTCTATATTGCGGGGCTCGGGAGGCGGCGTGATCCCAAGGTTGAAACCTCTCGGCTGGCAACGCATCGAGTCGGGTATCCGGATAGTGCTGGACCCGAAAGAATCGGTCGAGCTGGCTGACGAGGACGGCTCGGTCGCTGCCCTACTGACCCTGCTGGCCGAGGGCCGCCACGATGTCGACGGCCTCTTCCACGCGCTGAACCCCGCCTTCCCGGCAGTGTCGCGGGAGGACGTGCTGGACGCGATCGAGGCATTGGACGAACTGCGCCTGCTCGAGGACCGTGACCAGACCGGCGACCTGACCGAGGCCGAGCGGTTGCGCCATTTCAGCAACCTGGCCTTTCTCCGGACGTTCTCCACCCTCGATGCGAGCGCTGAGACGATGGTCCGGCAGCTCCGCGACGCGCACGTCCTGATCCTGGGCGTCGGTGGTCTCGGCTCGAACGTATTGCAGAACCTCTGCGGCCTGGGTGTCGGCCGGCTGACGCTGGTGGATCGCGACGATGTCGAGCCGCGCAACTTCGCGCGCCAGTTCGTCTACCGCGCGCAGGACATCGGCCGGCCGAAGATCGAGCGCGCCGCAGAGTGGGTACGGGAGTTCGATCCGCAGATCAGGGTGCGGACCATCCGCGCCGACTTCGCCGGTGCCGCCGAGGTCGCCGAGGTGCTCGACTCGACGCGGCCGGATGCGGTGTGTGCGGCGGTGGACGACCCAGCCGAGATCGACCAGTGGGTCAACGCAGCCTGCGTCCGGGCCGGTGTTCCGTTCGTACGGGGCGGCATGACGGTCACCGAGGGTGTGATCTGGTCGGTGAACCCCGGCCACAGCGCATGCTTCGCGTGCCCGACGGACCCGGATGACAGCTCCGGTCGGGTGACCAACTCTGTCTTGCACCGTCAGGGCGTGGCCCGAATGAACCGAGGCGCCGGGCCGGTCGCGACCCTGCTCGGCTCGCTCGTCTCGTTCGAAATCCTTCGATATCTCACCGGGTTCACCGCTCCCCGCTACGCAGGCGCAACCACGGTCATCGACCTGGCCGGAGACTGCGGCCTCACCATCACTGCTCGTCCACGCCAGCCGGACTGCCCGGTATGCGGCTCAGAGCTGCCGGCGGCGCAACCCGAAGCGGTCATGGCTGTGGCTGTCGGCGGATAGGTCGACCTGTGGTCGAGCGTTGGTACACCGACCCATGAAAGGAGGTGATGACTCATGAAGATCCAGGTACGGAAGGTGGAGCAGACCCGCCTAACAGCATGTATGGACCCTGAGATGTGCTGCTACTGCGACAGCTAAATCGCCAGCAAGGTCGGCCCTACCGGGACCTTCGGTGCATACGCCTCTCCGCTCGGCGCTACGCGCTCTCCAACCGACCCATGGGGAGGTGATTGCCCATGAAGATCCAAGTCCGCAAGGTGGAGCAGACCCGCCTGACGGCGCCCTGCGACCCGGAAATGATCGTCTGCGACAGCTGATCACCGACGTCGCTTCAGCTGCCCGCGGATAGGTCGACCTGTGATCAAGCGCTGTACCGACCCATGGGTGAGGAGGTGATTCCACATGAAGATCCAGGTACGCAAGGTCGAGCAGACCCGTCTGTCCTGCTCCGTTGACTGGGAGTGCTGCTGCGACAGCTGATTGCCCGCAAGCCGACGAGCGCTGAGATCGCACTCCGCGCTGATTCTTGTACCCATGAACGTAGGTGACCGCACACGAAGATCCAGGTACGCAAGGTGGAGCAGACCCGCCTGACGATGATTGACCCCTGCGACGTCTGCGACAGCTGATAGCCAGCAAGGCTCCGAGTGGTGGGATCGCCACTGCGGTCTCACCGCTTGGACCCCTGAGCCGAGGACAGATATGACCACCTCTCAAAGGCAAGCATCCGCCGTCCAGGCGGCTGCCGCCCGACTTTCGCTCGTCGCCGAGGGCGATCAGGTCATGGTCGGCAACCCTGCCACCGCTACCTTCGTCGCCGTCCCCGCCGTAGGTGGGGTGGTGCTGTCAGCGCTCGCGGACGGACGCTCGGTCGCCGAGGCAGCCGCAGCCGCCTTCGAGCACAGCCAGGTCGAGGTGGACGTCGAGGACTTTGTCACCACCCTTGAGGAGGCCGGCATCCTGGTGTACGAGGACGGCGCCGCGCTTTCCGGCCGAGTCCGGTGGGTCAGCGGCGTGCCGTCGTGGCTGGCACATCCGCTGTTCGGCAAGGTGGCGTGGTCCTGCTATGCCCTTGCTTTTGTCTTCGTGCTCGTGGCGTTGGCAGCTGAGCCCGCCCTGCGGCCGTCGTTCGAGGATTACCTGTTCCTGCCCGACCCGCTGCTGTGCATCCTCTGCGCGTACGCCATGTCGGTGGTCATCATGATCGCGCACGAGAGCTGGCACTGGTTGGCGGGACGGGCGATTGACGTGCCTGCGCGGTTCCGGCTCAGCTACCGGGGCATCTTCCTCGCGGCCGAGACCGACCTGTCGCTGCTGCTGACCCGACCGCGGCGCCAGCGCTACGGGCCGATGCTGGCGGGGCCGGCGTTCGATATCAGCCTGCTGGCGCTGGCACTCTGCCTGCACTGGGCCTATTTCGCCCTCGGCCTACCGCTGCCCGACGTTCTGGCGCGGCTGCTGGGCTCGCTCACCCTGATGATCGTCGCCAACCTAGTGCTGCAGTGTGCGGTCTTTCTGCGCACCGATCTGTACGCGGTGCTGGCCTGCGCGTTGCATTGTGACAATCTGTACCGGACCAGCTGGCTGACCATGAAGGCCCGGTTGCTGCCGATGACTGCGGAAGAGTCGGCAGAACTGGAATCGGCCAGCCGACGGGACCGTTCGGTCGCGCAGTGGTTCAGCATCCTCTACCTGGTGGGCATGCTGGGCGTGTTCTGGTTTGTGCTGACCTTCCTGCTGCCTGCCGCCGCCGGAGGGTTCTCGTGGATGGTTCGCAACATTCTGAGCCTGAGCACCGACAGCCTCGCCTTCTGGGAGTCGGTAGTGGTGGCGCTGCTGAGCGCGGCGAACACCTTCGCGCCTCTCCCGCTGGCGCTTCGGGAACTCCGGCTTCGGCGCATGGGCAGGCTCTCGTGAACGCCGTCACGATCCGCCGGTTTGGCTGGTGGCTGGTCACTGTCGGGCTGATGTGCGCCGCGGTCGCTGTCGCGGTGAAACAGCAGTTGCCGCGGCTGACGGGGTCAGCGGTCGGCTCGGCGCCGGTGGCCGAGCGAACCGAGCCGTGCCTGCCCGGCACCGCCATCGCCATTCTGAAGAGCCCGCACGTGTCGGTCGCCGCGGTGCGGAAGGTCCAGTACAACTCCATTCCGCCGACCTCCGGGCCGCACCTTGCCATCCCGCCTACGCCGGGGATCTATGACACCCCGCTGCAGGCAGGCTCCTTCGTGCACGCCGAGGAGCACGGCCACGTCATCATCGCTTACTCGCCCTCGCTGCCGGCCGCCGAGGTGTCGGCGCTCAAGCACATCGCCAAGGCGCACCCCGCGGACGTGCTGATGACTCCGTACCCGCCCCTCACGCGTGGCCTCGCGCTGGCCGCCTGGGGGAGGCTGGAGCGCTTCGAGCAGGTCGACCGGCCGGGCATCGAGCGGTTCATCGTGGCGTTGGCCGGGCGGTACGACCACCGGTGGGTGGCGCCGCCGCGGTGCTGACCGGCTGCGTTGCCAGGGTCGGCCTGCCCAGCTCCCGCATGGGATGGGCCGGGGAGTTCAGGCCAGGAAGGCGAGGTTGTCGCGCCCGCACCAGTCCAGCGCCGCCGGCCACGGCCCGTAGCCGTCCGCCGCGGTGAGCGCGCCGGCGCCCGCGATCACGGTGGCCGCCATCTTCAGCGGAGCACCGTAGACCCGCGCCACCCCGCCCGGGCAGTGCGGATCGTCGCCGCCGCCGACCAGCACGGTGCCGTCGGCGGCCCGGCGCAACGCGTCCACCGCCAGCGGCACCGGCCGCAGGAAGTCCCAGGCAGGCAGCTGCCGATCCGGGGCCGGCGGGGCTACCAGGGCAACCCGGGCCGGCCGGGGCGAACCGCCGGCACCGTCGTCGGCAGCACTGCCGGACGCATGATGCAGCCAGAGCAGGCACGCCGCCGAGTGCGCGAGCACGTCGAAGCCGTCGTCGGGCAGCCCGGCCATGCTCTGGCGCAGCGCGGCCAGGCAGCTCGCCAGATCTGCCGAGTCCGGAGCCGGCCAGGACGCCAACCGCACCTCGCGGCCGGCACCGTGCAACTCGCCGGCCAGCCACGGCTGCCAGTCCTGCTCAGCCGCCCCCAGCGGGCCCGGCAGCAGGACGGTCGGCACGGTTCGGGTCGGTCGGCGAGGCATCAGGGCAGCTTACGGGCGCGCCTTCAGTGCACCAGGCCCAGCACCAGCAGCGCCTGCGCCAAGTGGTAGGTGATGGCGACCGTGAGCGGAGCCCAGCTGCGCCGCATCACGAACCGGTCGGTGGCCAGCACCAGGTCCGAACCCGCGAAGAGCACGATGCCGTAGGCCACCCACAGCGAAGAGGTGCCGATGCCGAGCACCACCGTCGAGCCCAGGGCGGTCATGTAGGCCGCGACCGCGATGGTGAGCGCGGTCCCGCCCTGGGCCTGCGCGCCGGCCAGCACCCGGTGCCCGAAGGCGAGCAGCGCCAGCAGCACCAGCACCAGCCCGAAGCCCAGGCTGAGCTGTTCGGTGCCGTAGTGCAGCATCGCCGCGCAGTAGCAGAGATGACCGAGCAGGAAGCTGGCCAGCCCGATGGCGAACAGGGCGCTCGGCGGCTGCCGCCCGGTCACCGGCTCCCGCCTTGCCGCAGGTCGAGCGCGATGAGCGCCGGGGGCCGGCGCCGGCCGGGCTGCTTGCCGGACCACCGGCTGCGTCACCGGCTGTCCAGTGGTCACCTGTAGGCCGATCGTCACCGACTGGACGGTCGTCGCCGGCTGGACGATCGTCACCGGCTGGACGGTCG
>DASZEI010000108.1:0-7546 GCA_035940975.1 Jatrophihabitans sp.
CTGACCACCGCGATCATCGTGGACCAGCAGCGGATGGGCGCCGACCCGCGCTCCACCGTCGGCACCGCGACCGACGCCAACGCGATGCTGCGCATCCTGTTCAGCCGGCTCGGCAAGCCGTACATCGGCTCGCCGCAGGCGTTCTCGTTCAACGTCGCCTCGATCAGCGGCGCCGGCGCGGTCACCGTGGAGAAGGCCGGCCGCACCACCAAGGAGCGGCGCAGCTTCAGCATCCTCGGCGGCATGTGTCCGCGCTGCGAGGGCCGGGGCGCGGTCAACGACATCGACCTGACCCAGTTGTACGACGACAGCCTGTCTCTCAATGAGGGCGCGCTCACGATCCCCGGTTACAGCATGGAGGGCTGGTACGGCCGGATCTTCAGCGGCTGCGGCTTCTTCGACCCGGACAAGCCGATCAACAAGTTCACCAAGAGGGAGCTCAACGACCTGCTCTACAAGGAGCCGACCAGGATCAAGGTCGACGGCATCAACCTGACCTACGAGGGGTTGGTCCCGAAGATCCAGAAGTCGATGCTGTCCAAGGACGTCGACTCGCTGCAGCCGCACGTCCGCGCCTTCGTCGAACGCGCGGTGACGTTCACGGTCTGCCCCGAGTGCGACGGCACCCGGCTCAGCAAGCAGGCTCGGTCCTCCAAGATCAAGGGGATCAGCATCGCCGACGCCTGCGCGATGCAGATCAGCGATCTCGCCGAGTGGGTGCGCGGCCTGGACGAACCGTCGGTGGCACCGCTGCTGGCGTCACTGGGGGAGACCCTGGACTCGTTCGCCGAGATCGGGCTGGGCTACCTCTCGCTCGACCGGCCGTCGGGCACGCTGTCGGGCGGCGAGGCGCAGCGCGTCAAGATGATCCGCCAGCTCGGCTCGTCGCTCACCGACGTGACCTACGTCTTCGACGAGCCGACGATCGGGTTGCACCCGCACGACATCCAGCGGATGAACGAGCTGCTGCTGCGGCTGCGCGACAAGGGCAACACGGTCCTGGTCGTGGAGCACAAGCCGGAGGCGATCGCGATCGCCGACCACGTCGTCGACCTGGGGCCGGGTGCCGGCACCGCCGGCGGCGAGGTGGTCTTCGAAGGCACCGTCGAGGGGCTACGGGGCAGCGGCACCCTCACCGGGCGGCATCTGGACGACCGCGCGAGCCTGAAGCCGTCGGTGCGGACGCCCTCGGGAGCGCTGCAGGTGCGTGGGGCCAGCACCCACAACCTGCGCGACGTCGACGTCGACATCCCGCTCGGGGTGCTGGTCGTCGTCACCGGGGTGGCGGGCTCGGGCAAGAGCTCGCTGATCCACGGCTCGGTCTCCGGGCGGGACGGCGTGGTGGCGGTCGACCAGGCGGCGATCCGCGGCTCGCGGCGTAGCAACCCGGCCACGTACACCGGGCTGCTCGAGCCGATCCGGAAGGCCTTCGCGAAGGAGAACGGCGTGAAGCCGGCACTGTTCAGCGCCAACTCCGAAGGCGCCTGCCCGAACTGCAACGGGGCCGGGGTAATCTACACCGACCTGGCGATGATGGCCGGCGTCACGACCGTCTGCGAGCAGTGCGAGGGCAGGCGGTTCCAGGCCGAGGTGCTCAAGTACACCTTCGGCGGCAAGGACATCAGCGAGGTACTGGCCATGCCGGTGACGGAGGCGACCGAGTTCTTCGGGCCCGGCAAAGGGGAAACCCTGGCGGCGCACAAGATCCTCACCCGGCTCGCCGACGTCGGGCTCGGCTACCTCAGCCTCGGCCAGCCGCTCACGACGCTGTCCGGCGGCGAGCGGCAACGGCTGAAGCTGGCCGCCCGGATGGCCGAGAAGGGCGACGTCTACGTCCTAGACGAGCCGACCGCCGGCCTGCACCTCGCCGACGTCGAGCAGCTGCTCGGGCTGCTCGACCGGCTCGTCGAGGACGGCAAGTCGGTCATCGTCATCGAGCACCATCAGGCGGTGATGGCGCACGCCGACTGGATCGTCGACCTCGGCCCCGGCGCCGGCCACGACGGTGGCCGGATCGTCTTCGAGGGCACCCCGGCCGACCTGGTCGCCGCCCGATCCACCCTCACCGGCGAGCACCTCGCGGCCTATGTGGGAACGGTCAGCACAGTCGGCAGCTGAGGCGACACCCGCGCGGCGGACACCTCAGACGAGTCTGTTCGGCGTCCTCGGGAAGTTGGTGGTCTTATCACCGCATTTCGATCAGTCAGGGCAGAATGGGGGTGTGCGGCAGCCGATCTACGTCGAGACGTTGATCCGTGCTGATCTCGACCGGGTCTGGCACCTCACCCAAGACCCCGAGTCACATCCGCGATGGGACCTCCGCTTCAGCAAGATCGTGCCCACCGGGACCACAGCAGACGGCGCGAACCGGTTTCGTTACGAGCTGCACATTCCGCTGCACCGGCTCACGGGCACCGGAATCTCGCTGGGTGAGCGCCGCCGCGCGGACGGAACTCGTACCTCCGCACTGCGTTTCACGACTGCCGACCGACTCTCACCGCTGGGGGACGGCCGTGGCTACTGGCGCTATGTCCCGACGCCGGACGGGGTGCGTTTCCTGACCGGCTACGACTATCTCCCCGGTTGGGGCAGGCTCGCCGATGCGGCCGGTATGCGCCGGCTGCTCGGTTGGATGACCGCCTGGAGCTTCGACCGGCTGCGGATCTGGGCCGAGACCGGGCAGCCACCTGAGGCATGGCCTCTTCGGTCGGTCCTCGCCCTGTGGCGTGCGGATCGCCCCCGCGCTTCGCGCTGTCGACGCCAACCTCTGCGCGGACACGCCATGGACGACTCGCCGGCCACCCTCGACACGCTTGCGGCGCCGTGACGTCGATCTTCGCCGAGGCGATGGGAGCCGACTTCGAACGGCTGCACCCGATGCTGCAACGACGTTTCGGAGTGGGCCTGCACGCCGGTTATGCCTGCGTCGGGACCGGTGTGATGACCTCGATCCGCCGAGGACCCTGGTGGACGCTGCCCTTTCTCTACGTCGGCAAAATGCGCAACATCCTGGTTCCGCACCGGGGCCGCAACGTGCCGTTCGTCATCAAGAACTATCCCTACCTCGACCCGTACGGCCGCGAAACGATCACCTTCGTGCGTGAGTACCGCATCCGCAGCCGGCCGAGCCGGTTCGACGCGACCATGATCGTCGACAACGGCCGGTTGATCGACTACCTCGGCACTCACCAGCACTTGGCGGTGGACCTTGACCTGCAGGTGACCAGCGACGGTTCCCTGCTGCTGACCACCCATGCCCAGCGTTTCTACGAGGGACCCGTGGGTTTCCGATTTCCCCTGCTTTTCAGCGGCCAAGCCACGCTGCACGAGAGCTACGACGACGAGGCCGAGGTCTATCGAGTGGCGCTCGAAGTCAGGAACCGGGTCTTCGGGTTCCTCTTCGGCTACGAAGGTCAGTTCCAGTGCGAGTTTCTACCGGCGACCGATGCCCCCGCCGAACTCAAACCCATCCGCCACGAGCGCCGCACCTGAGGGCCGCACCGATGTGCCGGTGAACGATCTCCGGTGAACGGAAGCCGCAAAGGGTGTCGACGGTTAGGTTGAGTCATGGTCACCGAACGCTCGGACGAGCTGCGGGCACTTGCCCGGCTCATCGTCGATGCGCTGCCGGCTGTGGTCGAGGAGGCGGTGCTGACGGGCAGCGTTTCCCGTGGTGTTGCCGACGATATCTCGGACATGGAGATGCTGATCGTCACCGGGCGGGTGCTCGATCGCGAGGACTGCTTCGAACTCGCGCGGTCGGCGGGCCTGGTCCACCTCGACTCGTGGGGCCCTCCTACCCCGCCGGCACAGCGGGTGTTCGGCTTCCGCGATGGCGTGCCGGTCGAACTGATCTGGTGGCCGCGCGACTACGCCGAAGCGCAGGTCGCCGAGGCGCTCGCCGGTGGGGGCGGTTCGACCGCCGACGCGCTCGTGCACGCAATGCCCCTTCGAACCCAGGGCCTGCTCGCCAGTTGGCAGGAGCAGCTTCGGTCCTATCCATCGGAGGTGGCCGCGACCCGAATCGAGGCGGCCGCGCTCAGGTGGGGAGGCTTTGCCCCCGCCGGAGTCCTGACGCTGACCCGACCGGATGACCGATTGGCCCTGCACGAATGGCTCGTTGACACCGCCAACCGCGTCCTGGCAATCGTCTTCGCCCTCAATCGGGTCTGGCAGCCGACGGCGAAGCGGCTTCCAGACCGGCTGGCGCCGCTCGCGATCACCCCGGACCGGCTGGCGCAGCGGATCTCCGAGGCGCTCACCGAATCCGACCCACGGTGCGCGCTGCGGACCATGACCGAGCTTCAGCTGGAGACCGTCCTGCTCGCTCCCGGCGGGCCCAACGTCGAGCGCGCACGCAGCTGGCTGGCAGAGGCATTGCGGCTACTTCGTCAGCCCGGTCGATGAGCCATCCCAGCAGCGCACCGCGGCCGAAGATTCGGTCATCTCCGTCCACACCGATGACGTCGATGCCGCTTACCAAGAGGCTCAGGAACTCGGCTTCAAGATAGTGCAGCCACTGACACCCGAGCCGTGGGGGGTGCGCCGGTTCTTCGTCCGCGCACCGGACGGCAACGTCCTCAACATCGTGGGCCACCAGGAGTGAACGCGGCGCCCCGGGCGTAGGCCCAGGCCCCGACGGCGACATCGTCCTTGACAGGTAAGGCTGGGGGAGCGGTAACTCAGCCGGGCCGGCTAGCCGGCCGGTACCGGCCGCCCGATCCGCACGTCGGAGATACAGGCACCGGCCGCCGCGGCGTCCAGCCGCAGGCCGGCGATTGCCGATAGCCGCAGCGGGAAGGTCAGCTGGCCGGAGCCGCTGAGGAGATAGCCGCGCGAGGCCCCGGTCGCCTCGACCGGCACCCCGGTGCCCGGATCGAGCGCGAAGCGCAGCGTGGTCGGGGTGGCCACCCGATAGCTCAACCGCACGTTCCACAGGCCTCGCGGCAACGGCTTGCTGAGCCGCTGCAGGACCTGCTGCGGCCCGGTGCTGCACAGCCCCGGCACGCTGGCCAGCGACCGGAACCGGGCCGGCCGCAGGTGTCCGTCCCCGTCCACCACGTACATCGGCTCGGCCAGGTCATCCGCGCTCACCGGGTGCCCGGTCACCAGCTGCGCGATCGTGGTCGTCTGGCTGTAGTGCCCGAAGCTGGCCGGCGCCACCGCGAAGGGCACGTAGGTGGTGTAGAGGCTCCAGGGCCCCCGCCGGTCCAACTCGCCGACGCCGGCCCGCAGGTTCTGCACGTACCTGACGTTCAAACCGTGCGTCCAGCGGTACGAGATCGGCATCGCCGTGACCAGGTACACCACCCACAACGCGATCAGGCCGGCGCCGGTAGCGAGCAGGTGCCGGCGGTTGACGCCGAGCAGATCGCCGGCCAGTGGATGCCGTCGGCTCGCGCGCAACCCGCTGGCCTGCTCGGTGCTCGCTACCGGCGGCAGCGCGGCCGGCCGCAGGATGGTGATGGCCAGGGTGAGCACCAGCAGCGGTATCAGGTCGGCCACGTAACGGAATTCGTTGCCGATCTCGACGTGATAGATGGCCAGTCGGGCGCTGGCGATCAGGTACTGCGCCACCAGAAAGATGGTCAGGAAGACCAGCCAGGCGGCCAGCGCGCGCAACCGGTTGCGCACCAGGCCGTAGCCGACCAGGCCCAGCAGTGCCACCTGGCAGCCGGTCAACCACCACAGCGGGGGAGCCGCGAGGGACAGCGCCACCTGCTGGCTGGTCCGCAGTGACCCGCCGAACAGGCCGGGAATCAAGGCATGGCTCCAGCAGAGCCACAGGAAGTGCGCCAATTCGCCCCGGGTGTAGCCGGGGTGCCGCTGCACCAGTTGATGGGTCAGGTAGATCAGCAGGTAGCCGGCCGTCACCGCAGCCAGCGCGAGATAGCCCGACCAGGCCCGCCGCAGCACCGGGAGCACCTCTCTCGGCCGCGCCGAGCGGCAGGTCACGGCGGGCAGGAACCAGGCCGCGAAGGCCGCGCCGAACAGCGTCCGCTCGTAGCAGGCGAGGCCAGCCAGCAGCGCACCGCCGGCCAGCGCCGCCCAGAGCGGCCGGTACGGTCCTCGATAGCAGCGCAGCATGGCGTACACGGTCAGCATGCTGGCTAAGGTGCAGTCAACCGTCTGCACCCCAGCGGCCCACCACGCGGTCGCCGGCACCCAGAGGCCGCTGGTGCTCACCATCGCGGTGAATACCAGATGCCACGGGCTGGGCCGGAACGCCATCCGCAGGATCCGATACACCAGCCAGGTCATCAATCCGAAGCCCAGACACAGCACGGCTGAGGCGAGCGGGTAGTTCATCGGCGCGATCCGGTACAGCACCCAGTCGAGCACCCGTGTTCCCGGTTGCGGATGGCCGAAAACCGTTATCTTCAGGTACCGGAGGTTCAGCGGATAGCGCTTGGCCAGGTCGAAGGCGACGAAGTCGTCGACGTACCAGCCACCCCGGCCGATCAGGACGTAGAGCACCAGCGCGGACACCATCGACCACGCCAGCGCCAACCGGTCCAGCAGCCACCATTCGCCGCGCGCCCCAGGCTGCGGAACGGCGGCCGGCTCGAGCATCGTCGCCGCGCTGGGCACGCGCGCAGTATGGCACTGAAAGCGTCAAGACTGTGCAGTTGCCATATGTGAATCGGCTTGTACTGCCTTGTGACTAGGCACCCCACCGGTCCCTGGCGGATAGCCGAGAACCACTAGCTGCCTGGCAGGCCGAGCAGGATGCGCAGGTGCCGGGCCGGCGGTGAGCCGAAACTGAGCAGGGTGTCGTGCAGCTGCCGGTCGGTCCAGCCAGGGTGGGCGGCCCGCAGGTCGTCGACCAGCCTGCGTACCTCCAGGTAGCCGACGTAGTAGGTGGGTGGCTGGGCGGCGATCAACTGCACGCGGCGCCACTTGCCGGCCGCGTCGCGTTCCTCCTGGCCGCGGCCGGTCATCAGCGCCAGCGCGCCGGCCTCATCCAGGTCGCCGGCGTGGAATGACACGTCCAGGATCGTGGCGATGATCATCCGCAGCCGCATCTTGAGCTGTTGCATGCGCACCGCGGTGGCCGCTTCGGCGGACACCTCGCTTCGGTAGCCGCGCTCGGCCATCAGCTCCTCGGCGTAGACCGCCCAGCCCTCGATGAACGAGTTGCTCTCGAACACCGCACGGACGAGGGTCTGGCCGCGGTAACGGCGGGCGTGGGAGAGCTGCTCGACGTGGCCCGGCATCGCCTCGTGCACGGTCAGGTTGTGCAGCAGGTGGTTGTTGTACTCGCGGTAGAACGAGCGAACCAGCTCGGCAGACCAGTCCGCCGGGGTGGGGGAGACGGCGAAGCGGGTGTGCAGCGGCGCAGTCTCCAGCGGGCCGACTCCCTGGCAATAGGCGACCGCCATGCCCCGGTCGATCTCGGGCATCTCACGAATCTCGACCGGGTCGTGCAGCAAGGTCAACAGCTCGTGCTGCTCGACGAAGCGGGTGCTCTCGGCCAGCGCGGCCCGGCACCGGTCCAGGAGGTCTTCGTCGGTCGGTGCGTCGGCACCCAGCCGGTCCAGTTCGG
>DASZEI010000109.1:0-5059 GCA_035940975.1 Jatrophihabitans sp.
CGCACCTGGCTCAGCAGCAGGTCCAGCTCGGTGAGCAGCTCCTCCGGAGTCCGCTCAGCTGCCAGCTCGGCGGTGACCGCGTCGATCAGCGCGGCGTCCACCCGGTAGCGGGCGACGTAGTCGTGCAGCGCCAGCGGCGGCTCGTCGACCGGTGAGCCCAGCGCACCCAGCAGGCCACGAAAGATCATCAGCACGTGCCCGGTCAGCAGCCGGACGTCCCAGCCGGGCAGCACGCTGGGCCGGCCGAACGCCTCGAACGGCAGCTGCCCGAGCCAGTTCCGGATCAGCGCGGCCTGGGCGAGCAGCGGCCGGCCGGGGTCGCGCGCGCTGGCACCGCTTTTCGCGCCAGCGCCGATCGGGTGCTGCATCGCTCAGCCGAACAGCGCCGGCAACGTCGAGGCCCAGGCCACCCGCAGCTCGGCCATCGGCAGCCGGAACTGGCCCCGCACCTCGACCGCCGCCTCGAGGATGTCGAGCACCCCGATCCGCTGCGCGGGCAGCCGCCGCGCGGTGCACAGGTCGGTGAACCGGACCTCCTCGGTGCGCGGCACCGCCACGATCGCCCGGCCGGCCGACTCGGAGAACAGGAACACGAACGGGTCAGCGCCGTCCGGCACGATCAGGCGGATACCGGAACCGCCGCGCAGGCAGGCCTCGGCCAGCGCCACGAACAGCCCGCCGTCGGACAGGTCGTGGGCGGCGTCGATCAGGCCGTCCCGGGAAGCGTCGATCAGGACGTCGGCCAGCAACTTCTCCCGCTCCAGGTCGACCGCGGGTGGCCGGCCACCGAGGAAGCCGTGCGCGACATGAGCCCATTCCGAGCCGCCGAACTCGTCCCGGGTGTCGCCGAGCAGGTACAGCCGGGCGCCATCGCCGCGCAGCGCCATCGGGGTCCGGCGCGTCACGTCGTCGATCACCCCGAGCACCCCGACCACCGGCGTCGGCAGGATCGCGGTGTTGCCGGTCTGGTTGTAGAAGCTGACGTTGCCGCCGGTCACCGGAATGCCCAGCTGCTGGCAGCCGTCGGCCAGCCCCCGGACCGCCTCGGCGAACTGCCACATCACCGCCGGGTCCTCCGGCGAGCCGAAGTTCAGGCAGTTGGTGACGGCCAGCGGCCGGGCGCCGGTGACCGCGACGTTGCGGTAGGCCTCGGCCAGCGCCAGCTGCGCACCGGCGTACGGGTCCAGCCGGCAGTACCGGCCGTTGCCGTCCACCGAGACGGCGATGCCGACGTCGCTGTCCTCACCGTCCGGGCCGGGCAACCGCACCATGCCGGCATCCTCGGGCTGGGCCAGCACCGTGTTGCCCTGCACGTAGCGGTCGTACTGGTCGGTCACCCAGGACTTGTCGGCCAGGTTGGGCGAGGAGATCAGCTTCAGCGCGGTGGCCCGCAGCTGCTCACCGGTCTTCGGCCGCGGCAGGCCGTTGCCGTGCTCGCCGTTGAGCGCGTCCTGGTCGTACGGGCGCCGCACCGGCCGCCGGTACACCGGCCCCTCGTGGGCCAGGGTGCGCGGCGGCACATCGACGATGGTCTCGCCGTGCCAACTCATCACCAGCCGGTCGCCGTCGGTCACGGTGCCGAGCACCGTGGCGGCGACATCCCATTTGGCGCACACCTCGAAGAACGCCTCGAGGTTGTCCGGTGTCACCACCGCCATCATCCGTTCCTGCGACTCGCTCATCAGGATCTCTTCGGGCGCCAGCGTCTCGTCGCGCAGCGGCGCGAGGTCGAGGTCGATCCGCATGCCACCGGTGCCGGCCGCGGCGAGCTCGGTGGTCGCGCAGGACAGCCCCGCCGCTCCCAGGTCCTGGATGCCGGTGACCAGGTCGGCGGCGAAGATCTCCAGGCAGCACTCGATCAGCACCTTCTCGGTGAACGGGTCGCCGACCTGCACCGCCGGCCGCCGGCGCTCCCCCTCGCGCTCGAAGCTCGCGCTGGCCAGCACCGAGGCGCCGCCGATGCCGTCACCACCGGTCCGGGCGCCGAACAGCACCACCAGGCTGCCCGGCCCCTCGGCCTTGGCCAGCTTGATGCCGTCCGCGGGCAGCACCCCGACGCACAGCGCGTTCACCAGCGGGTTGGCCAGGTAGCTGGGGTCGAAGACCAGCTCGCCGCCGATGTTGGGCAGCCCCAGGCAGTTGCCGTAGCCGCCGATGCCCGAGACCACGCCGGGCAGCACCCGGGCCGTGTCGCGAGCGTCGGCGGCGCCGAACCGGAGCGAGTCCAGCACCGCGATCGGGCGCGCGCCCATGGTCAGGATGTCGCGGACGATGCCGCCGACCCCGGTGGCCGCGCCCTGGTACGGCTCGACGTAGGACGGGTGGTTGTGCGACTCGATCTTGAACGTCACCGCCAGGCCACCGCCGACGTCGACCACGCCGGCGTTCTCGCCCATCCCGACCAGCAGGATCTCCTTGGCCTGATCCGGAGCCTTCTCGCCGAACTGCTTCAGGTGCACCTTGGACGACTTGTAGGAGCAGTGCTCGGACCACATCACCGAGTACATCGCCAGCTCCGAGCTGGTCGGCCGGCGTCCGAGGATCTCCTTGATCCGGGCGTACTCGTCCTTGGCCAGGCCGAGCTCGGCGTACGGCTGGCGCTGCTCGGCAGAGGATTCGGCGGCCTGCACGGTGTCGAGCGGAGCTCGTCGCCGGGTGGCGGTCACGCGCTGACCAGCTTGCTCAACAGCGAACCGAAGAAGCCCAGGCCGTCGGCGCTCGGCCCGGTCAAGGGGTCGATGGCGTGCTCGGGATGGGGCATCAGGCCCACCACGTTGCCGGCCTGGTTGCAGATCCCGGCGATGTCGCGGTACGAGCCGTTCGGGTTGGCGCCCAGGTAACGGGCCACCACCCGGCCCTCGCCTTCGATCTCGTCCAGCGTCCGCCGGTCGGCGACGAACCCGCCGTCGATGTTCTTGATCGGGATCACCAGCTCCTGCCCGGGCTGGTAGCCGGCAGTCCAGGCGGTGTCGGCATTGACGATCCGCAGCCGCTGGTCGCGGCAGACGAAGCGGCGTTCGGCGTTGCGGATCAGCGCGCCGGGAAGCAGGTGCGCCTCGCACAGCACCTGGAAGCCGTTGCAGATGCCGAGCACCGGAAGGCCGTTGCGGGCGCCGTCGATCACCGACTCCATCGCCGGCGCGAACCGGGCGATCGCCCCGCAGCGCAGGTAGTCGCCGTAGGAGAAGCCACCGGGCAGCACCACCGCGTCGACGTCGGAGAGCCACTTGTCGCCGTGCCACAGCGCCACCGGCTCGGCGCCGGCCAGCCGGATCGCGCGCAGCGCGTCGCGATCGTCAAGACTTCCGGGAAAGGTCACCACTCCGACTCGGACGCTCACGCCCACAGGCTACCGGCTGCCCCGCGCCAGCCTGCTCGGCCGAGCCGTCAGCGATGGATGGTGAAGTCCTCGATGACCGGATTGGCCAGCAGGGTGTCGGCCAGCTTCGTCACGGTGGCATCGTCGAGGTCGTCGTCGACGTCGAGTTCGAAGTGCTTGCCCTGGCGCACCGAATTGACGCCCTCGATGCCCAGCCGGGTCAGCGCGCCCAGGATGGCCTGGCCCTGCGGGTCCAGGATCTCGGGCTTCATCACGACGTCGACTACCACGCGGGCCATCTGCTCGCTCCTTCTCCTCAGGTGCGGCAAAGCCTAGTGCAGCTTCATGGCACGGCCCCGGCGGATGTGACCCGACCCAGGCGGACGTGACCCGACCCGGCGCCGGTGACGTAGCCTCGGCGACCGTGCAGCGCGTCCTGATCGCAGGGTCCTCCGGCGCCGGCAAGTCGACGCTGGCCGCCGAACTCACCCGCCGGCACCAGCTGCCCTACACCGAGCTGGACTCGCTGTTCCACGGCCCCGGCTGGGTGCCGCGACCGGAGTTCCTCGACGACGTCCGGGCGGTGGTCGCCGGGGATCGCTGGGTGTCGGAGTGGCAGTACGACGACGCCCGGCCACTGCTGCTGGCCCGTGCCGACACCTTGATCTGGCTGGACTTTCCGCGTCGCACGGTCATGCACCGGGTGCTGCGCCGGTCGCTGCGGCGGGCGCTGCTGCGCGAGCGGACCTTCAACGGCAACACGGAGAATTTCCGCGCCTGGCTCGATCCTGGGCACCCGATCCGCTGGGCGTGGTCGCACCACGAGCACACCCGGGGCAAGGCGCTGGCCGCGATCGAGCAGCGCCCGGACCTCACGCTCATCCGGCTGGACTCACCGGCCGCGGTCCGGCGCTGGCTGGCCTCGACCCGGGGAGCCGGCGGTCAGCCGCCCTCCGGCGCCGGCTCGCCCGCGTAGAAGTCGGACCGGAACAGGCCCATCAGGACGAGGTCCTCGTACCGGCCGCCGGACCAGGCCTGCTCCCGCTGCCGCCCCTCCTCGACGAAGCCGACCGCGCGGTAGGCCCGGAGCGCCCGCTCGTTGCTGCCGTGCACCTCGAGCCAGAGCTTGCGGAAGTTCTGCATCCGAAAGCCATAGTCCACCAGCAGTAGCAGCGCCTCGCGGCCGTAGCCGCGGCCCCAGTAGGCCCGGTCGCCGATGCCGATGCCCACCTCGGCGGTGCCGCTGCGCAGGTCGGCATTGAACAGCCCGCAGTCGCCGATGAGCACCCCGTCGGCCTCGATCGCGAAGTTCTGGCTGTCCTTGTCCTTGACCCGCTCTGCGAAGAACTCCTGCACCATCGACAGCGGCCGCGGCCGGGGCGGGTCGCCGCCGCCGAGCAACTCGACCTCGACGTCGTTCCGGAACTCGGTCAACCTCGGCATATCAGCCTCGGTGAAGGCTCGGAGCGTGACGAGCTTGCCGACCAACATCGCGGTGCCATCCCCATTTCGTTCGCAGCTGGCGGCCCGCGCCGCGCGGGTGCGCAGGCAGGCTAGGACCGAGCCGGTGCCAACCAGTCGGCGAACCGTAACCCGGTGAGCCGCTCGTAGGCATCCAGATATCGCTGCCGGGTGGCGGCCACCACCTCGTCGGGCAGCGGTGGCGGCGGCTGGTCGGAGTGCCGGTCCCAGCCGGCGGCGGGCGAGGTCAGCCAGTCCCGGACGTACTGCTTGTCGAAG
>DASZEI010000110.1:0-1521 GCA_035940975.1 Jatrophihabitans sp.
GCATCGCGCAGGTCCTTGCGGGAGGCCTGGGCGGCGTGGGCCAGCAGCTTCCCGGCCGGGTCGGTGATCGGGTAGGACCGTCCTGATTCCGACCGGGGGAAGGCGCCGCCGATGTAGAGCTTGTAGGTCTTGCGGACCGCCAACCTGGCGGTCCCGGCCCGAGCAGCCTCAGCGGCGCTCCGGGCGGCTGGCTTGGCCGGCATCTCAGGCCTCGCCCTGGAGGTAGGCGGCCAGGCCGTGGCGCCCGCCCTCCCGTCCGAAGCCGGACTCGGCGTACCCGCCGAACGGCGAGGTCGGGTCGAACCGGTTGAAGGTGTTGGCCCAGATCACCCCGGCCCGCAGCCGGTTGGCCATCCACAGGATGCGTGAGCCCTTCTCGGTCCAGATCCCGGCGGACAGCCCGTAGGGGGTGTTGTTGGCCTTGTCGACCGCTTCCTGCGGGGTGCGGAAGGTGAGCACCGTCAGCACCGGCCCGAAGATCTCCTCCTGGGCGATCCGGCTGGCCTGGCTGGCGCCGGTGAACACCGTCGGCGGGAACCAGAATCCCCGGTCGGGCAAGGTGCAGGCCGGCGACCAGCGGGTGGCGCCCTCGGCCTCGCCCACGTCGGCCAGCTCCCGGACCCGGGCCAGCTGGACCGCGGAGTTGATGGCCCCGATGTCGGTGTTCTTGTCCAGCGGGTCACCCAGCCGCAGCGTCTGCAGCCGGTCCCGCAGCGCCGCCACGACCTCGTCGTGCACCGATTCCTGCACCAGCAACCGGGAGCCGGCGCAGCACACGTGGCCCTGGTTGAAGAAGATCCCGGTGACGATCCCCTCGACGGCCTGGTCGATCGCGGCGTCGTCGAAGACGATGTTGGCGGCCTTGCCGCCCAGCTCCAGCGACAGCCGCTTGCCGGACGCGGCTACCGAGCGCTGCAACTGCTTGCCGACCGAGGTCGAGCCGGTGAAGGCGAGCTTGTCCACCCCGGGCTGCTCGACCAGCGCCTGGCCGACCGCCGGGCCGCCGGCCAGCACGTTCACCACGCCGGGCGGCAGGTCGCACTCGGCGATGATCTCGGCCAGCGTCAGCGCGGTCAGCGGCGTGGTCTCGGCCGGCTTGAGCACCACGGTGTTGCCGGTGGCCAGCGCCGGGGCGATCTTCCAGGCGGCCATCAGCAGCGGGAAGTTCCACGGGATGATCTGGCCGGCGACCCCGACCGGCTTGGGGTTCGGACCGAAGCCGGCATAGCCCAGCTTGTCGGCCCAGCCGGCGTAGTAGAAGAAGTGCGCGGCGGCGTTGGGGATGTCGACATCGCGCGCTTCCTTGATCGGCTTGCCGTTGTCCAGGGACTCCAGCACCGCCAGCTCGCGGCCGCGCTCCTGGATGGCCCGCGCGATCCGGAACAGGTACTTGGCGCGTTCGGAGCCCGGCAACCGCGACCAGACGCCCTCATAGGCCCGCCGGGCGGCGGCCACCGCGTCGGCCACGTCGGCCTCGGTCGCCTCGGCGACCTCGGCCAGCGGCTCCTCGGTGGCCGGGTT
>DASZEI010000111.1:0-6689 GCA_035940975.1 Jatrophihabitans sp.
TCGCTCGCCCAGGGCCAGGATCGTGGCGAAGACCCGTTCGGCCTCCGCCTCCATCCGGTCGGTCAGCGCTTCGACGTACCAGGAGCCGCCGAGCGGGTCGGCGACGTTCATGACGCCGGTCTCCTCGGCGATGACCTGCTGGGTGCGCAGGGCGATCTGCGCGGCCTTCTCGCTCGGCAGCGCCAGCACCTCGTCCAGGGCGTTGGTGTGCAGCGAGTTGGTGCCGCCCATCACGGCGGCCAGCGCCTCGATGGCGGTCCGGACGATGTTGTTCTCCGGCTGCTGGGCGGTCAGCGACACCCCGGCGGTCTGGGTGTGGAACCGCAGTTGCTGGGCCTTCACGGTCTGGGCGCCGTAGACGTCGCGAAGCCAGCGCGCCCAGATCCGGCGGGCTGCCCGGAACTTGGCGATCTCCTCGAAGAAGTCCAGGTGGGCGTCGAAGAAGAACGACAGCCCCGGCGCGAACTGCTCGATGTCCAGGCCCCGCGACAGCCCCAGCTCGACGTAGCCGAAGCCGTCGGCGAGGGTGAACGCCAGCTCCTGGGCGGCCGTCGCGCCGGCCTCGCGGATGTGGTAGCCCGACACCGACAGCGGCTTGTAGGCCGGGATGCCCTCGGCGACGAACTCCATCAGGTCGCCGATCAGCTTCAGGTGCGGCTCCGGTGGGTAGATCCACTCCTTCTGGGCGATGTACTCCTTGAAGATGTCGGTCTGCAGGGTGCCGTTGAGCCGCGAGACGTCGACGCCCTGGCGCTCGGCGGCCACCACGTACATGCAGAACACCGGCACCGCCGGGCCCGAGATGGTCATCGAGGTGGTGACCGAGCCCAGGTCGATGCCGTCGAAGAGCACGTCCATGTCGGCGGCCGAGTCGATCGCCACGCCGCAGTGCCCGACCTCGCCGAGCGAGCGCGGGTCGTCGGAGTCGCGGCCCATCAGGGTCGGCATGTCGAAGGCCACCGACAGCCCGCCGCCGCCGGAGGCCAGGATCATCTTGTAACGCTCGTTGGTCTGCTTGGCATTGCCGAAGCCGGCGAACTGCCGGATCGTCCAGGGCTTGCCGCGGTATCCGCTGGCGTGCAGGCCCCGGGTGAACGGGAACTCCCCCGGCCAGCCGATCCGGTCGAAGCGGCTATCCGAACTGTCCTCGGGCGGCCCGTAGACCGGCTCGACCTCGACCCCGGACAGGGTGGTGAAGTCGCGCTGGGCGATCCGGGAACTGTCGTAGCGCTGCTGCCAGCGGGCGCGACCCGCCTCGATCTCCTCGGCATCCATCCCCCGATACTACTTGGACGTCCGAGTAAATTACTAGGACGACCTAGTAGTCAGGATCACAGTGCCCGCGCCCGCTGGAAGTTGCCCCGCTAGCCGGCGGCCGCGGTGAGTTCGGCGACCTGCTCGTCGGTCAGCCGCAGGCCGGCGCCGCCGATGTTCTCCTCCAGGTGGCTCACCTTCGAGGTTCCCGGGATCGGCAGCGTCACCGGGGACGTCGCCAGTAGCCAGGCCAGCGCCACCTGCGAGGGCGTCGCGCCGGTCGCCCGGACGACGTGGTCCACCGCGCCGCCCGCCTTGGCCAGGTCACCGGCCGCGATCGGGTACCACGGGATGAAGCCGATGCCGGCCGCCTCGCAGTAGCGCAGCACGTCCTCGGAGTGCCGGTTGGTCAGGTTGTAGAGGTTCTGCACGGTGGCGATGTCGGCGATCTCGCGGGCCGCCTCGATCTGGGCGACGCTGACCTCGGACAGCCCGATGGCACCGACCTTGCCCTCGTCCTGCAACGCCTTGAGCTCGCCGACCTGGTCGGCCAGCGGCACCTCGGCATCGATGCGGTGCAGCTGGAACAGCTCGATCCGCTCCAGCCTGAGCCGGCGCAGGGACAGCTCGGCCTGCTGGCGCAAGTAGGCCGGCCGGCCCACCGGAGCCCACCGGTCCGGGCCCTGGCGGGTCAGGCCGGCCTTGGTGGCGATCAGCACGTCCTCGGCGTAGGGATGCAGCGCCTCGGCGATGATCTCCTCGCTGGTCCCCGGACCGTAGGAGTCGGCGGTGTCGATGAAGTCGACACCCAGCTCGACGGCCCGGCGCAGCACCGCGATGCACTCGGCGCGGTCGGCCGGCTCGCCCCAGATGCCCGGGCCGGTGATCCGCATCGCCCCGAACCCCAGCCGGTGTACGGTCTTTCCGTTGATCTGGAAGGTGCCCGATTCCTGGGCGGAAGCGATGCTGTCGTGCGCGACCATGGTTTCTCCAGTTCTCGTCAGGAGCCCTGACGACAGATCTTCCGGCTCCGCGGGCAACCGCCCGGCACCGGCTCTCTCTAGCCGACAACCGCCGGACCCGAGCCGGTAATCCCGCCGGCCCGATCAGACCCCGATGCGGTTATCCGATCCCGCGGGTGTTGCCGCCATCGGCCATGACCAGCGAACCGGTGATGTAACGGGCCTGGTTGCTGGCGTAGAAGGCGGCCAGGGCGCCGAAATCAGCCGGGTCGCCGATCCGTCCGAGCGGGATGTGCTCAGCCACCTTGGCAAGCGCGCTGTCGGCATCCTTGCCGAACTGGTCGGTCAGCATCTTCGTGCGGTGGTAGCCGGGAGCCAGGACGTTGACGGTCACCCCGCTGTCGCCGAGCGCGTCCACCAGCCCCTTCATGAATCCCAGGATGCCCAGTCGAGCCACCGCTGACAGGCCGTAGTCGGGATTGGGCTGGCGCACCACTTCCGACGCGATCATCAGCACCCGACCCCAACCGCGCTCCTGCAGCAGCGGCAATGCCGCCAGGGTGAGGCTGACATGGGGGATCAGGCTGGTGTCGAACGCGGCCCGGTAGTCATCGACCTTGAAGCTGTCCACGGGCCCGCCCGGAACGCCGCCGGAGTTGGTGACCAGGATGTCGAGGCCGCCCAATTCCTCGGCGGTGTCCTGCACCCAGGCGGCCGCGGCCAGATCGTCGCTCAGGTCCAGGGCTGTGCTGGTGACCCGGCCGGACCCGACGGCGGCCACCTCGGCCTCGGCACGGGCCAACTTCTCGACGTTGCGGCCGCAGATGGCCACGTGCGCCCCTTCGGCAGCAAGGCATCTGGCCACCGCCAGGCCGAGCCCGCTGCTCGAGCCGGCCACTGCCGCCACCCGTCCGGACAGTCCGAGATCCATCAGCCCTCAACCCCCCGGTCCTCAACCCCTCGCCAGGTCAGCGAGATCAGGTGCTGCGGCAGGTGGACGCCGAGGCCGAGACGGGTGCTCGCCTCGATGACGTCCTCACCGGAGGCACCGGCTCCCCGTCGCAGCGTCAGGGTGTTGACGCCGGGCAGCAGCAGGGTCGCCGCCGCCTGGAAGTCCCCGAGCAGCAGGGTGTCCCTGGCAATCATCCGGGTTCGCGACACCACGACCCCGGCCACCTGCAACCGGCCGAGCAGCCCTTGCCGCACCATCTCCCAGTAGACGGCCGGATGGACCACCATGCCGTCGCAGGAGCCGCCGGTTTCCTCCACCTCGAACGCCACCGTGGTGACCGCCTCGTCGAGGCCCCGGTCGCTGCTGCGATGCCGCATGCCGGACAGCTCCAGCAGCCCCGGCACCTTGCCGTCGTCGCTGCCGTGCAGCAGCACCTGGTTCTCCATCGTGGTGGTGCGAACCAGCACCCGGCGGTCGACGAAAGCAGTCAGCAGCTGGGCGCGCCGCAGGATGGTGGGCGGCAGCGACACCGTCACCGTCAGGTCGCTCAGTTGCGCTTCCCGCAGCTCGGGCAGGAAGGTCGCCTCCGGGGTGGCGGCATAGGTGGTGCCCGACTCTTCGCGCTGCTGCACCGACGGCTCGTAGACGTAGGCAGCTGAATCGGGTGAATCCTCGGTGGCCACCGACATGGTGTTGAGCAGGTGCCGGACCGGATAGCGGGGCCGGGTTGCGAACAGCGGAAAGGCTCCCGGCAGGTGCGCGTCGACGGCCACCGTGACGTCCTCCTGGTCGCCGGCCGCCGCGACCGCGGCCGCGAACTGCTCGCCCGGGGTACCCCGTGCCGAGCGCTCGGCGTCCTTGTCCACTGTCGAGTCCACTGTCGAGTCGACGTCAGGCATAGGCATGGTCCTCCCCGCGCGCGTGCAACGTCACGATCGGATCGTAGTTGTGCTGCCCACCATATTGTCCGGTTGATTCCGGCCCCGGGCGGGGTACCCGCAGGCCGCTCCGTGGCCGTGAACCACGTGGCGAATCCGCTTGCCCGTGCGGTGAGAATGATCAGCATGCCCGCTTACGCATCGATCCGGCCGGCCGCGCTGCGGCCCGGAGACACCGTTGCCGTCGTCTCGCTGTCGGCAGGCCTGGCCGCGGCGTTGCCCCACCGCTACGCCGCCGGCAAGCGGCAACTGGCCGAGACGTTCGGGCTGCGGGTGATCGACGCCCCGCATGCCACCCGGGATTCCGACTGGTTGCGGGCCAACCCGAGAGCACGGGCCGAGGACCTGCACTGGGCGCTGGAGAACCCCGACGTGCACGGCATCGTCTCGGCCATCGGTGGCGACGACTCGGTCCGGATCGTGCCCTTCCTGGACCTCGACCTGATCGCGGCCCATCCGAAGGTGTTCACCGGCTACTCCGACACCACGATCACCCATCTGGCCTTCGGCAAGGCAGGCGTCGGCTCGTTCTACGGCATGGCGGTGCTCAGCACGGCCGCCGAGAACGGCGGCATCGCCCGGTTCAGCGCCGACTCGTTCAGCGCGACCGTGATGTCAGCCGAGCCGGTCGGCGACCTGGCCGCGGCGCCGGAATGGACCGAGGAGCTGCTGAGCTGGACCCGGCCGGAGCTGCAGAGCAGGCGGCGGCGCTGGGTGCCCAACTACGGCTGGCTGTGGCTGCAGGGCAGCGAGCCGGTGCAGGGACCGCTGATCGGCGGCTGCCTGGAAGTGCTGGCGATGGCGCTGGGCACCGAGATCTGGCCGGACCTGGCCGACTTCGACGGGGCGGTGCTGCACCTGGAGATCTCGGAGGAGCGGCCGCCCGAGGTGCAAGTGGTGGGATGGCTGCGCAACTTCGCCGCGCTGGGCATCCTGGAGCGGATCTCAGCGCTGCTGTTCTCCCGGCCGGAGGCCATGTCGCTGCGCGACACGCTGGCCCTGTACGAGGCGATCCGCGACGAGCTGGTGGTGGCCGGCCGTCCGGACCTGCCGTTCGTGGCCAACCTGGACTACGGCCACTCCTCGCCGATGGGCGTGCTGCCGCTGGGGCGGCGGATGCTCGTCGATCCGGTGCAGCGCCGGCTGAGCATCCTGGAGCCGGCGGTCTGCTGAGCCGGCTTGCTGGGCTGAGTCAGACGGCGAAGTCGCCGGCCTCGATCCGCAGCCGGCGCAGCGCGGCGAACAGCCCCTGCAGGTCCTCCTGCGACAGCCCCTGCAGCCCGAACCGGTTCTTGTGCAGTTCCCGGGTGGCAGCGTCCGCGACCCGCCGGCCCTCGTCGGTCAGAACCGCCAGGGTGCCCCGGCCGTCGCGCGGATTGGGCTCGCGCCGCACCATCCCCGAGGCCTCCAGCCGGTCGATCAGGTTCGTCACGCTGGTGGCGTGCACCTGCAGCCGCTCGCCGATCTTGGACAGCGGCAGCGCCCCGGTGGAGGAGAAGGTCAGCAGCACCAGCGCCTCGTAGCGGGCGAAGGTCAGCCCGAACGGGCGCAGCGAGGCGTCCAGGTCGGCGATCAGGATCTGCTGGGCGCGCATGATCGAGGTCACCGCCCGCATCGCGGCGTACACCTGCTCGCCGGCTTCGGGGTAGTGCTTGGCCCACGAATCGCTGGCGCGCTCGACCGGGTCGAAGGGCAGCGGTCCGGACATGCCCGACAGCCTAACGACTACCCCACACTGCGGCTCGCACGCAGCCGGCAAGGGTGCCGCCGGGGACTAAAGTGGCCCCATGACGATCGCACCCCAGCCTGACTTCGACGCCCTCGACCGGTTGGACCTGCTCGACCTCGACGAGACCCTCGACGGCGAGGACCGGCTGCTGCGCGACACCGTCCGCCGGTTCGCCACCGAGCAGCTGCGCCCGCACATCGCCGAGTGGTTCGAGGCGGGCACCCTGCCGGCCCGTGACCTGGCGCTGGAGTTCGGCAAGCTCGGGGTGCTCGGCATGCACCTGAGCGGCTATGAGTGCGCCGGCGCCAAGGCCAGCCAGTACGCGCTGGCCTGCACCGAGATCGAGGCGGTCGACTCCGGCCTGCGGTCGTTGGTCAGCGTGCAGGGCTCGCTGGCGATGTATGCCATCCACGCCTACGGCAGCGAGGAGCAGAAGCAGGAATGGCTGCCGCGGATGGCGCGCGGCGAGGCGATCGGCTGCTTCGGGCTGACCGAGCCCGACGCCGGCTCGGACCCGGGCTCGATGCGCACCTACGCCCGCCGCTCCGGCCCGGGCGAGGACGCCGACTGGATCCTGCACGGCTCGAAGATGTGGATCACCAACGGCTCGATCTCCGACGTCGCGGTGGTGTGGGCGCGCACCGACGACGGCGTCCGGGGCTTCCTGGTCGAGAAGGGCACCCCCGGCTTCACCAGCTCCGACGTGCACCACAAGATCTCGTTGCGGGCCTCGATCACCTCCGAACTCAGCCTGGACGAGGTCCGGCTGCCGGCCAGCGCCCAGCTGCCGGAAGCCCGGGGGCTGCGGGCGCCGCTGAGCTGCCTGAACGAGGCGCGGTTCGGCATCATCAGCG
>DASZEI010000112.1:0-2189 GCA_035940975.1 Jatrophihabitans sp.
CAGGCCGGCACCGGCCGCCAGCGCACCTGGCCGCCAGTTGCCGAAGATCAGCGCGGCCAGGCCGATGAAGCCACGGCCACCGGTCAGCCCGTCGCGGAACTGGTGGGCCGAGATCGCCAGCGCCGCGCCACCGAGGCCCGCCAGCGCGCCGGAGACGATGACCGCGATGTACTTGTACTTGTAGACGTTGACCCCGAGCGACTCCGCCGCGTACGGCGCCTCGCCGCACGAGCGCAGCCGCAACCCGAAGGCGGTCCGCCACAGGATCCAGGCCGAGGCGGCCACCACGACCAACGCCAGCAGGGTGACCAGCGACAGCCGGGTGACCAGCCCGCCCAGCACCCCGGCCAGGTCCGAGACCGCGAACCAGTGCTTGGCCTCGATGGTGCGCAGCCAGTGCGAGAAGGGCAGCGTGACCGAGCCGGCGTCACCGATCGGCGGGGACTGCTTCTGTCCACCATGGGGGTAGTGGGCGAAGGTGACCTTGGTCAGGTACAGCGTCAGCCCGGGAGCGATGATGTTGATGGCGACGCCGGAGATGATGTGGTCCACCCCGAAGGTCACGGTGGCCACCGCGTGGATCAGGCCGCCGGCCGCGCCCAGCAGGGTGCCGAACACCAGCCCGGCCCAGGCGCCGTGGTCCCAGCCGAGGTAGGCGCACCCCCAGGTGCCCATGATCATCATGCCTTCCAGGCCGATGTTGACCACGCCGGCCCGCTCGGCCCACAGCCCGCCGAGGCCGGCCAGCCCGATCGGCACCGCCGCCGACAGGCCCGCCGCGATCGTGCCGCTGCTGGTCAGGTCATTGCCGCCGGTGAGGGCCCGGACCGCCGACAGAACCAGGAAGGCACCGAGCGCGAAGGCGATCAGCAGGGGCGGCGAGAGCCGGGACCCGCGCCGCCGCCGGACCTCCGGAGGGGCCACGAGCGCTGTCGCGGCGCTCATGCGGTCACCGCCTGGCTGACCGGGGCGGCGGGTGCTGCCGCCAGCTGGGCGGCGACGTCCTTCTGTTGCAGCACCAGTCGGTAGCGGCGCACCAGCTCGTAGGCGATGACCACCGACAGCAGGATCACCCCCTGCATGATGGCGGCGATCTCGCGTGGCACTCCGATGAAGTCCAGCTGGTTGGCGGACTTGCCGAGGAAGGACCACAGCACCGCGGCCAGCGCCATGCCGAGCGGCGAGTTGCGGCCCAGCAACGCGATGGCGATGCCGGCGAAGCCCAGGCCGGACTGCGCGGTCTGGCTGTAGGTGTGGGTCTGGCCGAGCAGCTCGGGCAGGCCCACCAGCCCGGCCACGCCGCCCGACATCAGCATCGCGATCAGCGTCATCCGCTTGACGTTGATCCCGCTGGCGACCGCTGCCTGCTCGTTGAGCCCGGTGGCCTTGATCCGGAAGCCGAACCGGGTACGTCCGGCGATGAACCAGTACGCCAGCCCCACCGCGATCGCCACGAACAGGAACCCGAAGATCTTGGCCTGGGTGCCGGAGTAGCTCAGCCCGGCCACCTGGCCCGACGAACCGATCGGCTTGGTCTGGATGTTGTTGCCGCGGGACTGGCCCAGCTTGTGCAGCAGGTAGGAACCCAGGCCCACCGCGATGGCGTTCAGCATGATCGTCGAGATCACCTCGCTGACCCCACGGGTGACCTTCAGCACGCCGGCGATGCCGGCCCAGGCGGCGCCGACCAGCACCGCCACCAGCACCTCGATCACGATGTGGAACGGGCCGCCACCGGTCAGCTGACCGCCGACGTAGGCCGCTCCGAACGCGGCCAGGGTGTACTGGCCCTCGACGCCGATGTTGAACAGGTTCATCCGGAACCCGATCGAGACGGCCACCGCGGACAGGTAGTAGACCATCGACTGGTTGACCATGTCGACGAACGACGTCGGCCGGCCGGCCTGCTTGAGCATGGTGTGGAACACCGCCCAGGGGCTGTGCCCGCCCAGGCTCAGGATCACCGAGCTGGCCAGCACCGCGAACAGGACGGCACCGATCGGCGCGGCCAGACCGAGCAGCACCGAGCGCAGCGGGTAGCGCTGGCGCAGCCGGGTGGTCAGGCTGACCGAGCTGACCGAGCCGGTCGCGGCGCTCACGCGGCACCCGTGGCGGCGCCGGCGCCGGTCATGGCCGCGCCCAGGTCCTCGGCGGTGACGGTTTCCGGATCCGCCTCGGCGACGAACGCG
>DASZEI010000113.1:0-2434 GCA_035940975.1 Jatrophihabitans sp.
TGTCTCGGCCGGCGGACTCAGCAACGCCTCGGTCTCGTCGTCGCCGTAGCTGCTGCCGGGCGGGGCCTGCCGGACCGAGCCGGCCGGGCCGGCCGCCGGCCGGTAGTCGGCGAAGAAGTCGTGCCAGGCCGCGTCCACGGCCGCCGGGTCGGCCAGGTAGCGCTCGTACATCTCCTCGACCAGCCACTCGTTCGCGCCGAAGTCGGGGCGGGTTGATTCACTGCCAGTCGAGGACTGCGCGGTCACGTCGTCGGCCACCTTCTCGGGAGTCTGCGTAAGCCTGCTACGGGAAGCGGCGGTCGGGGCGGTAGCTACCGCCCACCGGCCACGCCGCGACCCGATGAACCAGCCTACGCGCGGACCTTGCGAAGGTGCAGCGTCGCGGTCGCATCCGGGCGGTGCAAACCGTGCGGTTGCTCACAAGCGGCCCGTCGACGGCCCGGTCAGCTGATATCGCGGCTCAGGCTGATCCGGCCGCCGATGATCAGCAGTCCCAGCGCCCAGACCAGGAACAGCACGCCGCCGGCCGCCGGCGCCAGCAGGTGCACGTCGTGCGGCATGCCCCCGACGTGACCGTCGGAGTTGAAGGCCTTGATGGCGCCGCCCGGCGTGTAGGCATAGCCCTTGCGCACCTTGGGCAGGTAGTTGAGCAGGTTGTCCAGGATGAAGAAGTACACGATCCCGAACACCATCGCGGCCGCCTGGTTGCGCAGCAGCGCGCCCAGTCCGAGGCCGAACATGCCGGTCAGCACCAGCGTCAGGAAGGCCTTCGCTACCCCGCCGGGCACGCCGTGGCCGTAGTCCAGCGGGACATCCTCGGCCGAGAGCCAGATGATCGCGATCGCGAAGTTCAGCCCCACGCAGACCAGGGCATAGACGATCGCGAAGACGGCGTACGAGGCGGCCTTGCCGGCCAGCAGCCGCCACCGGTTCGGGGTTGCCAGCAGCGTCGGGGTGATCGTCTTGTGCCGGAATTCGGTGGTCAGGCCCAGCAGGCCCAGCACCAGCAACGCGACCCCGGCGCCCTGGGACTGGGTGAAGACGCCGTAGTAGTCGACCGGATCGCCGCCGTAGTAGTCATCGACCGCCGTCACCACGTTGCCGATGGTGCCCAGCGAGGTGAAGGCGGCGGCCAGCAGCAGCATCCAGAACCACACCTGGGTGCTGCGGATCTTGAGGACCTCGGAGCGGACCAGGTTGATCATCGGGTGCCGCCCTGCTGGTAGCCCGCGAAGCGGTGCTGGGGCTGGCCGGGCGGTTCGAGGTCGGCACCACGGTGCTCGCCCTCGGTCAGGCTGAAGAACAGCCGCTCCAGGTCGAACTCCTCGAGCCGGAGCTCGTGCAGTTCGACGTTGTGCACGAAGGCCAGGTGGCCGACGTGGGCCAGCTGGTCGGTGCGGACCCGCAGCGCGCCGTCGGGCTCGGTGGTGCCGCCGAAGCCGGCGCCGGCCAGCGCCTGCTGCAGCGGGCCCAGTGCCGGGCCGCGGACCACCGTCACGGCGGTGCCGGCCGACAGCTCGCCGAGGGTGCCGGCCCGGACCAGCCTGCCCCGGTTCAGGATCACCGCCCGGTCGGCCACCTCCTGGATCTCGGCCAGCTGGTGGCTCGACACCAGGACGGTGCGGCCCTCGCCGGCCAGGTGCCGGAAGAACCCGCGCAGCCAGCGGATGCCCTCGGGGTCCAGGCCGTTGGCCGGCTCGTCCAGGATCAGCACCCGGGGATCGCCGAGCAGGGTGCCGGCCAGGCCCAGCCGCTGCCGCATGCCCATCGAGTAGCCCTTGGTCTTCTTCTTGCCGACCTGGCCCAGGCCCACCAGTTCCAGCACCTCGTTGGCCCGGCGGGCCGGCAGGCCGGCGGCCGCGCAGTAGACCCGCAGGTGCTGCAGGCCGGTATGGGCCGGATGGAAGCTGGCCGCCTCCAGCGCTGCCCCGACGGTCTGCAGCGGCCGGGGCAGCGACTCGTAGCTGACCCCGTTGATGGTCGCGGTGCCCGAGGTCGGGCGCACCAGACCCAGCAGCATCCGCAACGTGGTGGTCTTGCCGGCACCGTTGGGCCCGAGGAAGCCGGTCACCGAGCCGGGCTCGACGGTGAAGCTCAGCGAGTCCACCGCCCGCTGGTTGCCGAACACCTTGGTCAGGTTGTCCACCACGATCCGCCCGTCGGCGGGTTGGTGGCCGCGGTGGGCTGGTTGCTCAGGCACCGTCATGGGCACATCAGGCATGGGCACATCAGACCACCAACCGGCACGTCAGGGTGGCAGCCGGTGTTCGGGCGCGTCTCAGCCGGTTGCCAGCAGTCCCGCCAGCAGCTCGGCGAGTTCGGCCGGTGAGCCGACGCTGGCGTCGGCGGCCCCGCGCAGTTCGGCCAGCTCGCCGACCGCGATGGTCAGCGCCGGGCGGCCGGTGGCTGCCGCCCATGCCGACACCGCGGCCAG
>DASZEI010000114.1:0-7448 GCA_035940975.1 Jatrophihabitans sp.
GCTTATCCTTGCTGCCTTCCGGCCCTGGGGAGGTTCACAGGATGAGCGCCGCGCGAGGGGTCTGGCGCAAGTGTAGTCGGCAGGTCGACTGGCCCACCGACCCGGATCGCTATAGCTTTGCCGGACGGAGCCGGCGCCCAGGACCCGGTGACTGCGACTCGCGGAACGCGCGCCGTCCGTGGCCAGGTTCGATGAACGCACAAGGAGTTCTTTTCCGGTGGTGGGGATTGATCGGCGTTCGGCGCTGGCCGCGGTGCTGCTCAGCCTGGTGGTCGCCGGCTGCGGCGGCTCGCACGGCAGCGCCGCCCAGCAGCCGCGCACCTCGCCGGCCGGGACGGCGACGCTGGCCGGGTCGGCGACCTCCATCAGCCTGTCGGAGTCCTCGGCACCGTCCTCCGGCACTCCGACGAGCAATCCACCGGTAGCCGCCAGCAGCACCTCGGGCCGGTCGCCGTCGAGCGCGGTAAGCATCCCGGCCTACCTCTGCACCGACACCGACATCGCGCAGAACGCGGCCGATGCCTACCTGGGCGCGTTGAGTGCCGGCAACGCCGTGCAGGCCTTCGCCTGCGTGCTGCCGCACACGGTGCCGGCCGCGGTGACCCGCAGCCTGCTCGCCACCTCCGGCAGGGCCGCGGTGTACCTGCCTCGCGACGGTGTCGACGGTCCGTCCGTCTTCGGCTACCAAGGCAACGGAAAGCTGATCGACGTGACCGTCACGAAGGAGCCGGACGGTCGGTTCTGGGTCACCGGGGTTGCCGTTCGCAGCGGCTGATCAACCGGCGCCGCGGCGGCTGATCAAGCGGCGCGGGCGGCGCTGAGGAACAGGAGCCGGCGGCTCAACGGGTTGCACGAGCGGCTGGCCCGTGTTGTGCTTGTTACGAATGATCCGGCTTGCGACTGCAGGGAGCGGTGTTGATCGGTCTGGTAAGCGCGGCAGCCCTGTTGCTGGCCGCGGCGGGCCTGGCCAAGATCCGGCAGCGCGCACCCGTCCGGTCCGCTCTTGCCGCCGCGGGCATTCCCGGCGCTCAGCGGCTCGGCGCGAAGACGGCGAACCGGCTTTCCGGCACGGCGGAACTGGCCGTCGGGTTGTTGGCGCTGTCGGTCGGCGGCCGGGTCGCAGCCGCTTTGATCGCGCTCGCCTACGCAGTGCTGGCCGGTCTGTCAGCACGCATGATGAGCATCTCCTCGGGGCAGGACTGTGGCTGCTTCGCACGCCCGGTGGCGGTCAGCCACTGGCACACCGCGGTCAATCTGAGCTGCGCGCTGGCCGGCCTGATCGCCCTGGTCCAGCCGGCCGGCTCGCTGATCGGCCAGTTCGGCCAGCGGCCGGTGACCGCGTCGGCGCTGCTGCTGGGCGCCGTGCTGCTGGCCTACCTGGGTTACCTGGTAATGACGGCGCTGCCCGAACTCCTCGCGGCCACCGCAGAGCTGGAGGTCGCCGGATGACGGCACTGCTGATCGTCGAGACGGTCATCCTGGCGGTGCTGTGCGTGTTGGTAGCGGGCCTGCTGCGCGGCTATGCCACGGTGCTGCGCCGGCTGCACCAGCTCGACGGCGGCGCCGAGGCCGGCCCTGCGCCGTTTCGCACCATCGCCACCATTCCGGAGCCCGCCGGCGCCGCGCCGGCCACCCGGATCGAAGGCCGGGACGAGTGGGCCTCCTCCCACGACATCGACGGCGTCTCGCTGCGCGGGGAGATCGTCTCGGTGCGCACCGTCGGCGTCGAGCACGACACCATCCTGGCGTTCCTGTCCTCCCACTGCGAAGGCTGCACCGGCTTCTGGCACGAACTCGGCGAGCCCGGCTCCTGGACCACCCCGCTGGGCAGCCGGTTGCTGGTGGTCACCAAGGGCCCCGAGGACGAGAGCCCGTCGGCGCTGTCGCAGCTGTGCCCGGACGGGGTGGACCTGGTGATGTCCAGCCAGGCCTGGACCGACTTCGAGGTGCCCGGCTCGCCGTACGTGGTGGTGGCCGACGGCCGCACCGGACGGGTCAAGGGCGAGGGCTCGGGCACCTCGTTCAGCCAGGTCGGCGGCCTGATCCGGCAGTCGGTGGAAGACAGCCGGCATCCGGCGATGGCCCGCAAGCCCGACGCCGATCGCCGGCGGGAGCGTGACGTCGACCGGATCCTGCTCAGCGCCGGCATCGGCCCGCAGGATCCGAGCCTGTACGCCGACGACCGGGACGAGCGGGCATGACGGCGCCGGCCGGCAAGCGGCTCACCGGGCACGGCCTGGCGGTCGGGCTGCCACCGCGCTGGGAGGGTCGGATCTACCGCCGGGTGGTCGCCGAGGCCGGCGCGCAGCCGGGCCGGCAGCACGCCGCCGGCTGGCCGGGCGAGCTGAGCCATCCGGTGCTGCACCTGGCCAACTTCGCGCTGCCGGCCTCGCGCGGTGACTTCGGCACCGGTGCGGTGGAGCGGATGGGGGCCGAGCACGTGTTCGTGGCCCTGCTGGAGTTCGGGGCCGACTGCCTGGGCACCGCGCTCTACGCCCCGCTCGGCGTTCCCAGGGTGCGACCGGGCCAGTTCAACCCCAACGGCATGCAACGGCGGGTGGCCGGCCAGGCCGGCTTCCAGCACTTCTTCACCGAAGGCAACCGGCCGTTCTGCCTGTACGTGGTGATCGGCTCGCACCGGCAGGCGGTGCCACTGGCCAAGCAGGTCAACGCGGTCCTGGAACAGATCGAGGTGAGACATGCCGGCTAGCCTGGCCGAGCGCATCGTCAACCGGGTCGCGGTGCTCAGCGACCGGCTCGGCGACCGCCCGCGCACCAGCCGGCGCGGCTTCCTCGGCGGCGCGGCGGTGGTCGGCGCGGCGCTGGCGGTGAACCCGTGGAGCTACCTGACCCGGCCGGCCAGCGCCTACGACGCGGTGTGCGGCTCCGGCAACACCTGCGCCTCCGGCTACACGGTGTTCTGCTGCACCGTCAACGGCGGCAACAACAGCTGCCCGCCGGACTCGTTCGTCGGCGGCTGGTGGAAGGCCGACAACTCCTCCTTCTGCGGTGGCAACGCCCGCTACTACATCGACTGCAACGCCTACCGGGACGGCAGGTACGCCTGCCGCTGCAACCAGGTCACCTGCGACCAGCGCCTGGTGGCCTGCAACCAGTTCCGCTACGGCCAGTGCAACACCCAGATCCCGTGGTCACAGACCGGGCCGGTGCTGTGCCGGCTGGTGTCCTGCACGCCGCCGTGGGTGCAGTTCGGCAGCACCTGCGGCAGCTCCAGCGCCACCGACAACAACACCGCCACCCACTCCGCCCCGTGCCTGACCGGCAAGGTTCCGGTCGGCGTGGTCGAGGAGATCTCCAGCAGCGGCAACACGGTCCACATCAAGGGCTGGGCCTATGACCCGGACGCACCGGGCACCTCGATCAACGTCTCGATCTACCAGGACGGCAAGGGGCTGATGGGCATCCACGCCAGCCTGCCCCGCTCGGACGTCAACTCCGCCCGGCACATCACCGGCAATCACGGCTTCGAGGTCCGCTTCACGGCCAGCACCGGCCAGCACACCTTTACGGTGTTCGCGATGAACATCGTCGGCGGCAGCGGCAACCCGCGGATCGGTAGCAAGACCATCACGGTCAATGCCGGCACCGCACCGCTCGGTAAGATGGAGTCGGCCAACCCGGTCGGCGACAGTGTGGTGCTGACCGGCTGGGCCTTCGACCGGGACGTCCCGAGCACGTCGATCGCGGTCAACATCTACCAGGACGACAAGCCGCTGATGGGCATCCATACCGGCGTCGATCGGCCGGATATCAACTCCGCCTACCACATCACCGGGACGCACGGGTTCAAGGTCCAGTTCAAGGCCTCGATCGGCGCCCACAACTACAAGGTCTTCGCGATGAACGCCGCCGGCGGCACCGGCAACACCCTGATCGGCAACCACAGCCTGATGGTCAAGGGCGCCACCACGACCACCACCGCCCTGGAAGCGCCCGCCAGCACCGGTGCCGTGCCGCTGACCGGCGACCTGCCCGGGCATCTGGAATCGGTCTCGGCCACCGGCAACAGCGTCCGGCTGGTCGGCTGGGTACCGGACCGCGGCGATGCCGGCGCTGAGCTTGCGGTGGCGGTGCACGAGGACGATCAGGTGCTGCACTGGTATCCGGTCACCGCACCGGTGGGACGCGCCGGCGACGCTGCCGGCCGGCGGGGTTTCGACATCACCATCCCGGCCGGCACCGGCCTGCACACCTACTCGGTCTACGCGCTGGCGGCCGGCCCGGACGGGATCGACAGGCCGCTGATCGGGCAGCGCACCGTCCGGGTGAACCAGTCCGGGGCGCTCGGGCTCGTCGAGCGGGTGCAGCGGATCGGCGACACCGTCCGGCTGACCGGCTGGGCCTACGACCCGGACCGGCCCACCCGCCGGGTGGAACTGAGCGTCCATCGCGACGGCGTCGCGCTGTCGCGGCACCAGACCGGACTCCAGCGCCCGGAACTGGCCGGTGTGGCGGGGCCGGGCTTCGACATCAGCATCGCCGACCTGCCCGGCGTCCACAGCTACACCGTGTACGCCGCCCACCCCGAAGCCGGCGGGCAACCCACCATGATCGGAGGCCGCACGGTGACCGAGGACGACGACGCGGAGGTGCCGGCATGACCGGGGCGCTGGCGGCAGCCGCGCTGGCAATCGCGGCGGTGTCCGGCGCACGTGGCACCTGGTCACCGTGCGGGCTGTCGATGATCTCAGCGATCAACCCGCTGTCCGAACGGGCCCGCGGCAACCGGTACTTCCTCACCGCCGGCTGGTTCGTGTTCGGCTCGGTGCTGGGTGGGATCGCGCTCGGATCGGCCAGCGGCCTGCTGGCGTTCGCGCTGCGCCCGCTGGCCGATCAGCGGGCCGCCGTGCTCTGGATCGCCGCCGTAGCCTGCCTGGTGGCGCTGGCCGCCGACCGGCGGGTGGCCGGATTCCAGCTGCCACTGCATCCCCGGCAGGTCAACGAGCTGTGGCTGACCCGCTACCGGCGCTGGCTGTACGCGGCCGGCTTCGGGGTGCAGATCGGAGCCGGCTTCGCCACCTACATCATGACCGCGGCCACCTACCTGGCGGTGGTGCTGGCCGCGCTGACCGGCTCGCCGGCACTCGCCCTGGTAGCCGGCACGGTGTTCGGGCTGGTTCGCGGGCTGGCCGTGCTGCTCAGCGCCCGGTGCCGTACCGCGCAGGCCCTGCGGCAGCTGCACCTGCGGTTGAGCAGGCTAGAACCGGTGTCGCTGCGCGCCGCGATGGCCGCCGAGGCGCTGACCGCCGGCGGCCTGGGCTTCGCGGCGGCCGGGGTGGTCGCCGGGGTCGGCGCGCTGCTGGTGGCAAGCCTTCTGCTGGTCGCCGGCGATCCCACGCTGGCGGCTCGCGCTGCGAGAACCGAACGGCCCGGGCACCAGATGGCAATGAGGTAGCGGCGGCCGACAGCGCCGGATAGCACCACTCGAGCAAGGCACCGCAAGGCACTGCCGGACAACAGCGTCCGAGCAGTACGACAAGATGGGCGACAGATGCGTGTGAAGGTGCTGGCCGGTGCCAGCGGACTAGCTTTGATGATCGGCCTGATCAGCGCGGTGACGGGCACCGCGCCCGCAGCAGCCTCGGTCAGCAGCCAGGCTGCCAGCGCCGTCAACTACGCCAACCAGCACGGCTACCGGTCCTCCATCGCGGTGCTCGACACCCAGACCGGGGCGTTTGCCGGGGCCGGCGACTACAACAGCAGCTACGCCTCGGAATCGGTGATGAAGACCTTCATCGCGACCCGGCTGCTGCTCACCGGGCAGATGAGCGGCTGGAACGAGACCACCGCGTACAAGATGATCACCCAGTCCGACGACGCCTCGGCCAGCGCGCTGTACGGGCGGGTCGGCGGCGACGGGCTCATCACCTGGATCAAGCAGGCCCTCAACATTCCCAATCTCGGCTCACCCCCGCTGCGAGCCGGCTGGTGGGGTAGCACCCAGATCACCGCGGCCGGAATGGCCGCCTTCTACAACGCCGTCCGGCACCGGCCGGCTGTCTGGAACTGGCTCGGCAACGCCATGCACCACGCGACCGAATACGGTTCCGACGGCGTGTACCAGTTCTTCGGCATCCCGAGCGCGACCACGGGTGCTGCCATCAAGCAGGGCTGGGGCGCTGACAACGGGGCAGGGCAACCGGCGTTCAACTCGACCGGCCTGGTCAACGGCGACCGGTACGCGGTGGTGATCCTGACCCAGGGCGGCAGCTACGGCACTGCGATCGCGAACATGCTCACCGCCGAGGCCAGGCTGCTCATGCCGAACGGCAAGATCGCCAGCGACGACCCGTTCGGCGGGGTGAGCAGCTGGTCGCTGCACGGCCGCTACCTCACCGTCACCGGCTGGGCGCTGGACCCGAACGCGCTGTCCAGCGAGCTGCGTATCTTCTTCTACGTCAACGGCAAACCGTTCACCTACGTCCAGACGACGGTGCCGCGCGGAGACATCAATGCCCACTTCCACGCCACCGGCAACCACGGCTACACCAAGACGCTGATGCTCGCCGACGGCCCGAACCTGGTGTGTGCCTATGCCATCAACGTGGGCGCGGGCAGCAACTCCAAGCTGGGCTGCCGCAGCGTGCCGCTGTCCGGAGCGCCGCTGGGCGGTATCAGCACGGTGGCCCAGAAGGGCAACCTGGCCACGTTCACCGGCTGGAGCTTCGACTACGACGCGCCGGCCACCGGCCTGACCGTGGTGGCCAATGTCAACGGTTCCTTTGCCGGGTCGGCCGGGTCCAGCGTGCTGCGGCCGGACATCAACACCACCCTGCACGGCAGCGGGCTGCACGGCTACGTCCTCAAGGTCCGGTTGCCGGCCGGCAGCAGCACGGTGTGCCTGCACGCGCTAAACCGGGGCCCGGGGCGCGAGAGCAGGCTGGGCTGCGCGGGATTCCGGGTGTCGCTGTCCCCGATCGGAAAGATCGATTCGGTGACCGTGCAGGGCGATCGGGCCCTGATCACCGGCTGGACCTTCGACTTCACCAACACCGCCCAGGCCATCGGCGTGGTGATCGACGACAACAGCAGGCACGTCGCCTGGGGACCGACGGCCGTGGATCGCAGCGATGTCAACCAGTCCTGGTCGATCACCGGCACCCACGGGTTCAGCTACTCGATCAAGCTGGCACCCGGGACCAACCGGCTGTGCGCGTACGGGGTGAACATCGGAGCGGGCAGCAACTCGCTGCTGGGCTGCCGGTCCATCGGTTGATCGTTGGCGCACAGTAAGAATCCCGACCGGCGAGTCGCCCTGCCGGGCGGCCGACAATCACCCCGGCCAGCGACCTCCGCACCGCTCTGAGGCAGTCGCTGGAAGGGACAATCTGGGTTAACATCTCCAATCGGTGCGAGCCGTCCTGGTTGAGCGCCAGCCATGCCGTGCGCATCGAGGAGCTGGTCCTTGACAGGTTTCCGGGTGCTCC